>NZ_NFHK01000016.1:0-56335 GCF_002161315.1 Faecalibacterium sp. An77 | reverse complement strand
CTTGTTCTTTCCACTACGGGCGCACTCCTGCAGCAGGCTAAGGTAGTGCTGCTTTTTTAATTTCTGATATTGATTGCTCATTTTTTACCCCTGCGAGACTTCTCAGATTTCTAAGACTTTTGATACTTTCTCTTATTTTCTCACAGGTCAGTACTTTTTTACAGTCGGGGGATTATGGAGCGCTTACAAAATAACCCCTGTCTCGCTCTGAGACAGGGGTTACATTGTATAGTTTTTTCTGCGTGTGCCGGGTTATCAATAGTCAGGCTATGCGGAACTTTGCATCGCACCGGGGCGCAGCCCCAAACGTAACGAGCGAGCACGAGCGGAACTGCCCCGCGGAACCGCCGGAGACCCGCAAACTTCATGGTACACAGTAAAATCCCCGCCCAAAAGATGGGCAGGGGTTATTTTTATGGACAGGGTTTCAGGGCATACCAGGCGAGAAAACCAAGCCATGAGAAACTTTGCATCGTACCGGGGCACAGCCCCAAACGTAACGAACGAGCACGAGCGGAACGGCTCCGCGGAACGACCGGAGACCCGCAAACTTCATGGTACCCAGTGAAAAGTCTTTTGCCTACTTTTCTTCAGAAAAGTAGGGGGAGAAGAGGGGGATTTCGGGGATGCGCTTTTTGCGCAGCAGGAAGACGGTGGGGATCAGGTAGATCAGGACGCTGACCAGCATGCTGGGGTCGTAGGTGCTGACCACCTCGCTGACGCCGCCCACGCCGTCGTACAGGCCCGACTGAATCAGGGCGGCCACGTCCTGGAACATATGCAGGAAAACCACCACCCACAGGTTGCCGGTTCGGAAATAGATGGCGCCGTAGAGCATGCCCAGAGCCATGGTGATGCAGCACTGGATCAGGACGCCCAGGGTGGCGCTGCCCAGCAGGTTCACCATGTGTCCCGCGCCGAACAATACGCCGGACAGGACCACCGCCTTCCAGACGCCGGCCCGGTCAGAGCCGAAATGTTCCAGCAGGGTCTGGGCGATGACGCCCCGGAACAGGGCCTCCTCAGCCAGGCCGATGAGGAACATGGTGATCAGAAAGACCACCACCCGCCAGGCCGCCTTGGGTACGGCGCCCTCCGGCGGTCCCACAATCCCCACGTTGAGGCTGAGGCTCAAACTCAGCATCACAAAGGGGAACATGCCCACCAGCAACCCGTCCAGAAATCCGGTTCCCCGGTGGGTCAGGACTCTCATTCGTCCGGTGCGCCACAGCAGCACCAGCGCCACCAGGAATCCGATCAGGTCGTTGACGGCCTGCAGCAGATATTCTTCCGTCATGAAGGGCCGGATCACTCCCTCCGGCGCCAGCAGAGCCATCAGAAAGGCAAAGAGGTTGAGTCCCAGCGCCATACATGCCATAAACAGGATGACGGACAAGAGACAGTACAGATACGGGTGATTGCCCCGCAGTCGTTTCAGCATTCGGTGTTCCTCCCGGATCAATCAGTCGGGGCGCGGCCGGGCCGTCCCCAGCCCCATTGTACCACAAACCATACGGGAAAAACAGACTTCACAGATTTTTCGCCCCTTCGGGATCAGGCCGGTTTTCCAGCAGGTCTTTCAGGGTGGCGCAGAGGATGCGGAAATCGATGGGCTTGGAAATATGGGCGTTCATGCCGGCGGCGGTGGTGGCCGCGATGTCCTCCGCGAAGGCGTTGGCCGTCACCGCCACAATGGGCACATCGGCGGCGTCGGGGCGGTCGGCGGCCCGGATTTTCCGGGCTGCCTCGCAGCCGTCCATCTGAGGCATCTGCATGTCCATCAGGATGGCGTCAAAGGCAAAGGGCGCCGACGCCAGGAACAGGTCCACCGCTTCCCGGCCGTTCCACGCCTGGAACACTTCCAGCCCGTTCATGGTCAAAATCTCGCTGGCAATCTCCATGTTCAGGACGTTGTCCTCCGCCACCAGGATCTTTTTCCCCTTGAGGGAGCAGGGTTCCTCCGGCTTTTTCTCTGCGGCGGGGGCGGGAGCCGGCTGGTTCTCCGCCGAGGCGGCGGCCGCCGTCAGGAAGGGCACCGTGATGGTGAAGGTGCTCCCCTCTCCCAGCTTGCTGTCCACATAAATCTGGCCGTTCATCTGGGTGACCAGGCTCTTGACGATGGGCATGCCCAGGCCGGTGCCCATCACCTGGCGGGAGAAGAACCGGGTCTCCCGGATATAGGGCTCAAACAGCTGGGGCAAAAACTCCTCCGACATGCCGATGCCGGTATCCCGCACCACAATCTGGTACTGGGGCGTGGGCGGGACGCCCATCTGGCGCACCGTCAGGGAGACGGTGTCCCCCTCCGAGGTGAACTTGAAGGCGTTGGACAGGAGGTTGTTCAGCATCTGGGTCACCCGGGTGCTGTCCCCCATGATCCGCTTGTCCTGAAGCTTGCAGCTGACCTGGAAGGTTTTCTTTTCCTGCCGGGCCTGGGGCCGGAAGGAATCGGCACAGGCCTGGATGCACTCCTCCAGATCAAAGGCCTGGTGGTTGAGGGTCATTTTGCCCTGTTCCATCCGGGACATTTCCAGAATATCGTTCACCAGGTCCAGCAGCTGCCGGCCCGAGTAGGAGATCTTGTCGGCGTATTCCCGCACCTTCTGGGGATCTCCGGCGTGCTGGCGCAGCAGGTCCAGAACCCCCAGAATGGCGTTCAGGGGGGTGCGCATGTCGTGGGACATGTTGTTGAAGAAGGACAGCTTGGACTTTTCGTTCCGGCGGGAGATGGCCAGGGTCTCCTCCAGCAGCTTCCGCTCCTGGATTTCCCGGCGCTTTTCTTTGTCCACTTCCCGGAAGCAGAGGACCGCCTCATCGGGGCCCAGAGCCTCGTCAAAGAGGACCCGGATGTTGATCCACTTTTCTCCGCTGTCGTACCGGCCCAGAAAATCGCCGCCGTAGTCCCGGATATGGCCGGCGTTCAGGGCCCGCAGGCTCTCGGAGGAAAAGCTCTTGCAGAACTCATTGACGGTGTCGGCGTCCATCAGGCCGCTGATGGCGGACACAAATTCCGAATAAGGACCCTCCCGGGCCAGACGGTCCCTGGTGTAGGGGGAACTCTTGATGATCTCGTAGGTGTCCTCCTCGTAATTGACCCGGAAAATACCATAGTAGGAGTTGCTCAGGACCCGGATGGTCTCGCTGGAGCGCTCCACCATGGAGTCCAGGCGCAGATTGTGCCAGATGGTCACCGCAAAGCCGATGATCCAGGCCAGCATAATCAGGATATAGATTCCTATGAACTGGGTCAGCTGGCCCAGCATCCGGTCCACCGGCACCGTGAGGATGACTTTCCAGCCGTTTTCGGTGTCGGCGTAGTAGATGCCCCGCCGCACCCCGTCCATTCCCAGCACAAAGGAGTCATAGCGGCCCACCTTTCCGTCCTGGATGGAGGCCAGCATCCGGTCCACATAGACCTGCTGCTGGCTGGCGTCCAGCTCGGTGCGGGTGTAGACGGCGCTGCCGCTGGTGTCGCAGATAAAGACCGAGGTTCCCTCCGCCGGGACCACGCCGCTGGGCTGGATGTTGAGATTTTCCGGGAAGATATCCAGCGCCACCACCGTGTCGCTGTGGAGGCAGGCCCCCACCACCGTGATGATCCCCCGGTGATAGATGGAGTCGGTATACACGTCGGTAAAGACTACTTCGCCCCGGTGCTCCATGGCTTCCTTGTACCAGACCGAGGAGAGATAGTCGTAGGTTTCGTCCCCTTCCCAGGGGTTGGCTGCGTAGATTTTGCCCTTGTACACCACATAGGGGTCCACCTGGTCCTGCCCCAGGATGGTCTGGATTCGGATGCAGTACTGGTTGATGCGGGAGATGATGTCCTCGTCCGAGTCCCCTTCCCCCATCCGGGCGTCCAGCATATAGGTGCCGTAGGAGATCAGGGCCTTGTAGGTGCTCAGGTCGCCGTCCACCTCTGCGGCATAGTGCTGGGCGGCGGACGTCTCAATGGTCTGGTGGTTCTGGAGCAGGACTTTCTGCAAAAAGGCAGAAAACACAATCCCCGCTGCAATCAGCACCAGGGTGGCAAAGAGATAATAGCGCAGTTTTTTCCACAGGTTGACCCACTTTTCCCGGTTGATTTTCCGGGGCCGGGCCGGTTTGTATTTTGAATACCACATATTACAGCTGCCCGATGGCGTCGGCCGCCCGGCGGTAGGCCGCCTCAATGGCGGGCATCAGGGCGGCGGCGTCGGCAGGCTTGTCCTCCCGCAGCAGGGCCACCTGACGGGTGAACAGGTCGTACAGCTCGGTCATGGACAGATTGCCGCACATTCCCTTCAGGGTGTGGGAGGCCGCCAGGGCCTGCTGCCAGTCTCCGGCCTCCACCGCCTGGCAGAGGCTGCTGTAGGTCGCATCTTCCAGAAAGCGCTTGAGAAACCGCTCCAGCAAAGCGTCGCTGCCCATAAAGCGTTCCAGAGCGTCGGCGGCCTGGATGCCGCCCCGGGCCAGATTGTCCAGTTTTGCCTGATCCATGGTTTAATCCTCCTTGCAGGGATGTTGGTAGAGTTTGGCCAGTTCTCCTTCCACCTGGAAGAAGCATTCCAGCAGACGGGGGTTGAAACTGCCGCAGTCGCCGCTGCGGATCATTTCCAGCACCTTTTCCCGGGGGAACGCGTCCTTGTACACCCGCTTGCAGCTGAGGGCGTCGTAGACGTCCGCCAGGGAGACGATCTGGGCCGCCAGGGAGATCTCATCCCCCTTCAGCCCGTCGGGATAGCCCCGGCCGTCCCACCGCTCGTGGTGGTGGCGGGCGATGTCCCAGGCGTAGGGATAGGCGCCGTTTTCCCGCAGCTGGGGGATCTGTTCCAGCAGGCGGGCGCCCTGGACGGTATGGCTCTTCATCACCTCGAATTCCTCGGGGGTGAGTTTGCCGGGCTTGTTGAGGATGGCGTCGGGCACCGCAATTTTGCCCACGTCGTGCATGATGGACCCCAGGGCGATCTGTTTGATCTCGATGGGGGACAGGCCATCGCCCAGAGGGGTATGGGTGAGCAGGTAGGTGGTGATATCGTGAATCCGGCGGACATGGTCCCCCGACTCCTCGCTGCGGAATTCAATGGCGGCGGCCAGGGCCTCGATCATGCCCTTGTTCAGCTCGATGATCTGTTTGGCCTGGGCCAGCAGGTCGGCCTGCTGCAGCTCCACCACATTGCTCAGCCGCTCCCGCGCCTGGAACAGTTCCACCACCGACTGCACCCGCCGCAGCACCATATAGGGGATGATGGGCTTGCCGATGACGTCCATCACGCCCAGGGCATAGGCCTCTTTCATCACCTCGCCGCTGGCCTCGGCGGTGATGAGGAACACCGGGATTTTTTCCAAAAGGCCGTATTCCTTGAGGCAGCGCAGCACCTGGATGCCGTCCATCTCGGGCATCATCACATCCAGCAGGATGGCGCACAGGTCGTCCTGCCGCTCCAGCACACGATCCAGGCCGGCCCGGCCGTTTTCGGCCGTATCGGTGTCATAATAGGGCGCGAACAGGTTCTCCAAGATCGCGCAGTTGATTTCGTCGTCGTCCACAATCAGCAGCAAGCCGCGTTCCGGCCGCACCGCTGCCTGCATGGCCTGGGTCTGTTCTGTATCCATGGTTTCGTTCCTTCCTATCCTCAGCAACCCGCAATCAATCGTTGCTCAATACATTATTATACCTGCTTTTCCAGCAAATTACAATTCAAAAGACAGAATCGAGCTTTAAAAATTCGCATTCCCGCCCAAACCCGGCCTCCGGGCCCCGCTCCCTCCCCCGCCGGGCAAATTTTGCCCCCTCTGCTCATAGATTGAAAGCAGAAACGGCCCGTTCCGGCCCAATGCAAAAGGGAGGTTTTCATCATGCTGCTGAGCCTGCTCCAATTTTTCTCCGCCCGCTTCCTCTACCTGGCCCTTCACCTGGAATCCGGGAGCTTTCCCCGCCCCCTGACTCCCCGGGAGGAGGCCGCCGCCTTTGAGGCGCTGCGGGAGGGCGACCCCGCCGCCCGGGAAAAGATCATCCGCCACAACCTGCGCCTGGTGGCCCACATCGCAAAAAAATACTACGCCCTCCCCGGCGACCAGGACGACCTCATCAGCATCGGCACCATCGGCCTCATCAAGGCGGTCAACACCTTCGACAGCACCCGCCAGGCCCGCTTTTCCACCTATGCCAGCCGCTGCATTGAAAATGCGACCCTCTCGCCAAGGCCCTTTTGGAGGACCTGGCTGGAAAAGCGGGGCGGATTTTCAGGCTCCCGCCGGGGTGGAGCTTCTTTGGACAAATTGCGCCCCGTATCTTCCTTTTGAGCCGCGGTAGGACCTTATTTGCACCTCTTTGCCTCCACTCCTTCCGCCTGTCTCCGGCCTGCCGGTTATCGGAAGCACGAAAACTCCATCACCTTGGCGGCAGCTATGCACAAGCAGTCACCGTCCCCGAACGGCTGCGGTGGCTCCGCCATCATTTTGGCCTGCTGCAGAAGGAAGCAGCTGCCCAGGCGGGCATCCCCCTTCCCCGTTACATCGACATGGAGACCGGCGCCTGCACCCACTACCCTGCCACCGTCATGGACAAGCTGGCGGCGCTCTATCAGGTACCAGTAGAGGAGCTGCTGGACGAGTATAACCTCTTCCTTTACAAAGGCCAGGCCCGTCAGATCATCGCCCTGCGGGAAAAGCTGGGTCTGAGCCGCACCGCCTTTGCCCGGCAGTTCGGCATCAGTGAGCGCTCCCTGCGGGCGTGGGAGAGCGGGGAGAAGGTTATCAGCAAGGGGTGTTGGGAGAGGTATTTTCAGAGATTGATGGGGATACTATGAGCTCTTTCCAGATTCCCTCCGCAAAGGCCCGGTGGCCTTGTTCCGTAAAGTGTACACCGTCGTATGCCAGGCCCACACCCCATGCCCCGGCGTCAGCAAAACGGACCCCCAGTCGCTCCGCCAGCGCTCGATACTGCACGGCCAGCTCCGCCGAGGCATCAATCAGGCGCTGCTCCTGCACCCACGCGCCGAAAGCCACCGGCGGCGGCGCGATGAGCAAGATTTTATCATGTTCCACCGTCAACCCGGCAAGGAAGCGCAGCATTCTTTGCGCTGTCTCTGACGGGGTACGGCCCTGCAGCAGGTCATTGGTACCCAGCATTACCATCAATAAATCTGTGTCAGCCGGAAAGGCAGGTGCCTGTGACGGTATCTCCCGGCCATTCATCCCCCAATTCAGGATCTCCCAGCCGGTCCGCCGGGCAAGGATGTCAACCCATCGGTCATCCGCACCATATCGCTCGCCGAGCCAGCCACGCGGGTCGAAACCATAGGTGTTGGAATCACCGTAGCAGATGACTTTCACCGCTTTCCTCCTTGTATCAGTTTCCCCCACACTTCACGGTATACATCGGTCGTTCGGTCATCAAAGCAGGCGAACAGGACCGTCATGCCGGCGTTCGGGTAAACCTTCATCCAGTCGGCAACCGTTTCGAGGGCGATCTCAGTCGCCGCCCGCAGCGGATAGCCATAAACACCGGTCGAAATGGCTGGAAACGCAATGCTGTGGATGTCATGAGCCCGGGCCAGCTCAAGAGAGTTCCAATAACAGCTGTGGAGCAGTTTGGCGTCCTCGGCTGCGCCGCTGTACACCGGGCCGACGGTGTGGATGATGTATCGGGCCTTGAGGCGATAACCCCCTGTGATTTTTGATTCGCCGGTTTTGCAGCCGTGCAGGGTGCGGCATTCTTTCAGCAGGTCAGGGCCGGCAGCCCGATGGATGGCTCCATCCACGCCGCCTCCACCCAGCAAACTATTGTTGGCGGCATTGACGATGCACTCTACATCCGCCTGGGTAATGTCTATGGTGCGAATCGCGATGCGGTTCTTCCCTGTCAAAGCCCGGAATGTATCGAACCGACGCAAAACCGCTCTCAAGTCATCGGGCAGGTACTGCCGGCATTTTTCTTTCAGCGCATCGGGGACGCCATAAAAGCCTTCCGCTATGCTGCCAGCAATGGCAGTCAGAGTGTCGCAGTCGCCGCCCAGCGAAACGGCCGTGCGGATAACATCCTCAAAACTCTCCCCCTCCAGAAATGCCGTGATGGCCTCGGGGACTGTTTCCATGCAGGACTCAACGTGATGATAAACCAGTCGTATCTCGTCACAGGTACGATCCAGCGCGTAGCCGAACTGTTTCTCGATGTAATCGCGAATCTCTGCTTTGCTGTGCCCGGTCCGTGCCAGGAAAATGGCACTGGCGGTCGCCTCTGCGCCCTTGATCCCCTCAGGATGATTATGAGTGACCACGGCAGACAGGCGAGCTGCACGACGCACCTCATCCAGCGCATCAAACAGCCATGCTGCCGAAGATACCCGCATGGCCGAACCATTGCCAAAACTGCCGTAGGGCCGTGGATCTTTCTCCCGCAGCCACTGTGAAAACCTGGCGCCATACCCGGCGTCAGGGTAGCGTGCGCTGTACTTTTGCATCGCATATACGACGTTTTCTTTCACCACCTCATCCGTGAGACCTGTGCCGCCGGTTTGAGCAAAGTGCCTACCACAGGCTTCAACGGTATTCATCAGTGCCTCGGCGACAGCCAGGGTCATGACGCTGTCATCGGTGAAGGTGGAATCTTTGGAGAAAAGCGGAAAATCCTTCGTCTTTTCACCCTGGTCAAACTCATAGGGGCTGCCAATGATATCTCCTAAAATGGCGCCATACATAAAATCGCTCCTTTTAACGATGTGTTTCATTGAGTGCTGTTCCACCTATTTCTCGATTGCTGTTTACAGAAATCGGTGTCTTATTCACAATTCATTTTATACTCAGCTATAGGCAATTCGGTCGATCTCTATTGCTATCATCTTTTTCGAATCCGATCGATCCAAGATTTCTTAAATGGAATGTCAAAAAACTCCCGTGCTTCCTCCAGGTTTATAACGATCCAATCGCGAGACTTATGAGGCTCTAACGTTTCCGGCAATTCTTTCAGGATGCGGTCTGCTTCCCAAGTAGCCCCAGCATTGTAACGCAATTCATTGGCTCGTTCGGAAATTTCAAAGGAGGAGCGGCTCGTCTGCCAGGCATTACGGATCGTTTCCATGACATAACGACCGGTTACTTTCTCACTGAAATAATCTTCAAGCGTCAGAGGCCGCACATAAGCCGGAAGATCACTTCCCGCGCACTCAGAAAAAATATCCAGCAACACTTGGGAAGAAGCCGCCAGAATATCGGGAGCACTTTCTGATGCATCGTCCTTTATTTCTTCCAGCAAATCAGCTACAATTGTCATCATCCGATGAAGGTATTCCCGGTAGAAAGCAGTCCCGATTTCACGCTGTACAGTGCGCACCACACTACTGCGCATCACTTCTGTGTTCGTTAGTCCTGCCTGAACACGGCAAATCACCGTGCGTCGAATCACTTCCGGTGCAACAGCTTTTACATCCTCATTGGCGCTGATCACAACAGCGGGATAATGCAGCAATCCTTCAGCTACGCCGAAATCATCATTTTTGATGGTTTCGATAGCATGTTGATTAAAGCGCGAATTTGTTAGATCATCAACAATAATAGGTGCACCCTTTACGGTATGTTTCAGCTTTTCAATACCGGAACGTGTAAAGTCAGGAGCTGAAAGTTTGGGTTTTTGCCCAATCATCATTTTTAGAAGCGTTTCCAGAAAACTGGTTTTTCCAGCTTTGCTTTGTCCGTAAACCAGGCCGAATACCGGATAAGGAAGCAGATTTTGATTATAACGGACCGCCATATCACGCATACAAGCCATAAACGGAGAACAGAAAAACCAGTTGGCAAACTCAAAATAACGCCGCTGCATACCAACAACATCACCATGAAATTTTTCATAGCCTGCCATATAGCTTAAAAAGAGTTGCACATCTTTGGCTACTTCTTCCTGTTCTGGATGTAAATCCAAATCGGTTCCATTGAGCCGAGCTACAGACTCATCAGGAAAAACTTCCAGTTCTGGATATTCGCTTTGGAGTTCTTTTTCTTTGGTTTTATTCACGGCAACTTGGCGACGGATTGTCTTTATTTTTTCTGGAGAAAGTAAAAGTTTTCCTTTTTTGTCCGGTTTTGGCACAGAAGGCGCCAGCTTGGCGGTCAGATTTTTAATATCCAACGCAAAGCGCACCTCTTCCCTTGCTTCTTCCACCGGTTGAAGTACCAACGCTTTTTTGATTTGAACCGTTTTAGCAATAGGAAGCTTATCCAGATTCTCTCCATCATCGGCAAAAAGCAAGGATTCTTTGGCTATTTGGTCCGTACTCTCATCCCGTAGCTGACAGTAACACTCCCAATACCAGTTATAAGCATCTTCATCATCCATATAGCAAATATTTTCCCGCTGGCGGCCACCAAAAGCCGCATAAGACAAATTTGCGGAACCCATAATCACACGTTTTCTGCCATCTGCCGCCGAAAGAAGATAAATTTTTTCATGAGATAGAACACTATGTGCCACATAGAGACGCAGTGTTCCCTGATCAATGCGGGAAACCAGATTAAGCTTTGTCTTACTTGCAGTTTCTCTTATACGTTCTACCATCTTGCATTGGTATGCCATTACCTCCTGTAAGGAGTAGGAAATCACCTCATCACAGCCGAAGATGATCTCTGCCTGCACAAACAGATCCAAAAGGCGGTAGACAAAGTCAATTCCAGAGGAGTATGTAATAGCATACAGTGTATCAAAGCCAGAAAAGAGATCTTGCCATGACATTGTCTCAACACCAGAAAATTTCATTTTCACGACATCAAGATTCCCGCTCTGTGACATTTCCATCTGCCCTTGTGCATCTTCCATCATACCGAACATAGATAGGTTTTCCATCATTTCCCGCCTTTCCGTTGATTTTTTATTTTTAGAGATAGGTAAAGCAAATTGAGCAAATCGTCCTTACCTGGACCAGTTCAGCGTTCCGCAGGAACGCGCAGCCGCAGAAAGAACTTCTGCGTTCAACTGGGGTTTGGGGCGTGCACCAACAAGTATCGTCTGGCAAAGTGGATAGCCAGGCGAATTGCTTGCTGAAACTTTGGTACCAGCAAGCACTGCTTGCCGCGTCACTTGAATCTATATGACATTCATTTCTATCGATCGATCTTTCATGCCTCCTCCGCAATAGGCTCACCTGGATCAAGCAAACCAAAGTATTTTTCAAAGAAAGTTTTCAGCTTTTCAATAACAGTTTGTTTCTTCTTATCTCGTGGACTCCCGCCGCCAAAACGTGAGACCGGAGGCATCATTTGATCTATATCTGTTCCAGTCGTTTTTAATACACCGTCACGGAACGCATTGGACACAAACTTACAGGTTTCTTTCGGTTTAAGTTTTTCTTCCTGGATGAGAGTCTGAATATCTTTTTGTCGCTGCTGGCGGACAAACTTCTGCCAGTCTACGCCGACATTGGTACTGGCGTTGATCGTCTCCAGGAACCGCTCGATCAATTCTTTCTTGGAACGCAGCTGCAGGCTGGAGCGGATGGCCTTATCAATCGCCACCAGGATTTCTTTATCCTTGCAATTGTCCTTGTGGTACTTCTCCACCAGCATCAGGATGTAGTCGATGTTGACTTCCACCTGCTTGACCAGTTCCATCTCAAAGACCACATCATCCATAATGCTGTCTTTGTCGCCGGGCTTGGGCTTGATCTCATCGTACAGGTCGTGGTATGTACCAGTGTAATCCTGGAAGTCAATTTCGGTCAGAATCTCATTGCCCACAAAGCAATCAAAGGCGGAGAGGATATTCCGCAGCCGCAGGATGTTGCCGAACAGGATGATGAATTCCTTTTTGTTCTGCTCTCCAATAATTGGCTGTCCCAGCGGGAAGCGCTCCATCAGCTCCTCAATCCGCTGCTTATACCCCTTCTGTTCCTTGCCCTTGTCGTCGGTGTAGCCAAAATAGTAATCTTCATAGGACTTCAGCAGGACGATGCCGCCCGCATCCTTATTGCCAAACAACGCGATGGCATCATTGGTTTCTTTTTCCAGATCCCGGAAACAGACAATATTGCCGAAGGTTTTGACCGAATTCAGGATACGGTTGGTCCGGGAAAATGCCTGGATCAGGCCGTGCATTTTCAAGTTTTTGTCTACCCAAAGGGTATTCAGGGTGGTGGCATCAAAACCAGTCAGGAACATATTGACCACCAACAGAAGATCCACTTCCCGCTTTTTCACCCGGTTGGAGAGATCTTTGTAATAATCCTGGAATCCCTTGCTGGAGCTGTCATAATTGGTCTTGAAGATCTTGTTATAATCATCAATGGCCATGTCCAGAAAGTCTCTGGAACTCTGGTCCAGCGCGTCAGTCTCAAACCCTTCTTCGGCCAGCAAGCCGTCCGCCGGGTCTTCCTCGTTGGACGCATAGGAAAAGATGGTGGCAATGGTCAGGTCCCGATGCCGCTGAGCGATCTGCTTTTTCAGTTCCAGATAATACTTTTTGCAGACAGGAATGGAACTGACTGCAAAGATGGAATTAAATCCATTCACCCGCTGACCTTTCAAGCTGTACCAGGAATTCCGCATGGTCTTTTGATCAAAGTGATCCAGAATATATGTTACCACTTCTGAGATACGTTCCGGCGAGGACAGAGCTTCCTCGGTGTCGATGGCGGTCACCTGCTTGTCCCGGCCGGTGTCCTTCTGTTTGATTGTGTTGATGTAATCAATACGGAAGGGCAGCACGTTGCCGTCGTTGATGGCGTCCACAATGGTATAGGTGTGCAGCTTCTCTCCGAATGCCTGGGCCGTGGTTTTCAGATTGGGGTTGCCGCCGCTGGTGGTATTCTCGGAAAAGATAGGAGTCCCGGTAAAGCCAAAAATATGGTAGTTCCTGAAATACCGGTCCACCTTGATGTTCTTGCCGCCCTTTTTGATGACGCCCCCTACGATGCGGGTGTGCATATCACCAAACTGGCTGCGATGGCACTCATCGAACACCATAACAATGTGCTTATCCCGGATGGGATGGTTCGAATTCTTGGTGATGAACACATCCAGCTTCTGGATGGTGGTGACAATAATCCGATACGGGTGGAAATTGCCCTTTTCGTCCCGGTCCTCCAGCTGGCGCTGCAGCACCGCGGTGCTGCGGTTGCCGTTGGCCGCGCCCTTCTCGAACCGGTCGTATTCCTTGATGGTCTGGTAGTCCAGGTCCTTGCGGTCCACCACAAACAGCACCTTGTCAATGTAAGGCAGAGCCGTGGCAAGCTGCGCCGTCTTGAAGGAGGTCAGGGTTTTGCCGCTGCCTGTAGTGTGCCAGATGTAGCCGCCGGCCTCCAGGGTGCCGGTTTTCTTGTAGTTGGTAGAGATTTCGATCCGGTTCAAAATCCGCTCGGTGGCTACAATCTGATAGGGCCGCATCACCAGCAGAAGATTTTCCGAAGTGAACACGCAATACCGGGTCAGGATGTTCAGCAGGGTGTGACGGGCGAAAAAAGTCTTGGTAAAGTCCACCAAATCCGGGATGGTGTGGTTGTTGGCGTCCGCCCAGTAGGAGGTAAATTCAAAGCTGTTGGAGGTCTTTTTGCTGCGGTTCCGGGCGGATTTGTCCTGCTCCCGGATGTGGCTGTCCCGGGTGGTATTGGAATAGTACTTGGTGTGGGTGCCGTTGGAGATGACAAAAATCTGCACATACTCATACAGCCCGCACCCCGCCCAGAAGCTGTCCCTCTGGTAACGGTTGATCTGGTTGAAGGCTTCTTTCAGCGCCACCCCCCGGCGTTTCAGCTCCACATGGACCAGGGGCAGGCCATTCACCAGAATGGTCACATCGTACCGGGTATCGTGGCTGCCGCCGCTCTCCTCATACTGGTTGATGACCTGCAAGAAGTTGTTGTGGATGTTCTTCTTGTCGATGAGGGAAACATTCATGGTTGTGCCGTCCTCGCGGGTGAGGTTCTGGACAAAATCTTCCTGGATCATCCGGGTCTTTTCCACGATGCCATCGTTGGCGTTGGCCAGCTTGGTCTTGAAAAAGCCGTCCCATTCCCGGTCAGTAAAACTGAAATGATTGAGCCTTTCCAGCTGGCGGCGGAGATTGGCCACCAGGTCCGCCTCGCTGTGGATGGTCACATATTCGTAACCCTGCTCCCCCAGCATCTTGATGAAGGCCGCTTCCAGCGCCGCCTCGCTCTGGTAGGCATCGGAGCGCTTGGTCTGGGGCTCGTATTCTGTTACTACAGTACTTTCGCTGGAGGACAGTACAAGGTTATAGGTGCTCATGGTTGTATTCCTCGTTCCGTACCCTTATTGGACAAAAAGATTATTGCATCTAGCCAAAGCATAACTTTCAAAAAATCAATTTTTTCATAATCTCGATGGGTTCTACCATGTAAAAGCCAATCCCTTTTCAGACGATCGCTCTCATTTTCGGAAAACTTTCCACCATAAAACATAGACAATTCTTTTGATTTTTCAAATCTTTTTATTGCAAAATAAACGGCAACTTCTTTTCTTTCCATATCTCCTAATTTTTTCTGTGCTGAGGCTTTATCCATAATCTTTTTTATTCGATTCGTAAAATTCGTAACATCCATATTTGAAACGTCTGCTAACACGCCGTCCATCAAAGCAAAGAGTCCAATACAAGCAAGCTGATAATGATTTTGTTCATAAGCCTCACTAATCTCGCGGAACAATGTATTGTACGGCCTTATCTGTTGAGCTGTCTCACATCTACAAATCAAATCATTTATTTTATCATCATCAAAATAGTAATGACTCACCACATCCTCAACATTATTTGAGTCGAAAATTTTCTCGACAAGTTCTAATGTCAATTCATCTGTAAAAACAATTTGACAATTTGCTAGCCTATCAATGGCTATAAGCCATTTAGCCCCATCTGCAATAATAGATAGCCGTTCAAAAAGCGTTTCAGGATCAATCTCACAACTATAGGAAAGCCGTCCCAAACTATTAGCAATATATTTCAACCCTTGAATTATACCTTTAGAATTATTAAAAGTTTCACTTTTCATTTAGAATAGTCTCTCTTTATTAAAGGTCAGCAGCTTATCCCGATAATACTCATATTGTTTTTGCCGGGCTGCAATTTCAGCGGGCAAACCGCTGGTCAGGTCGTTACAAAGGGCGTCAAAACGGTCGAGAATGGAAACAATGCGGTGTTGTTCGTCAAGAGGCGGAACTGCAATTTTAGCTTTGCTAATATTATCATTGTACAATCTAGCAATCGTTCCACCCGTCGAAACAGCCCACGGCTGAAGCTGGTAATAGTAATACAGATACTTATTTAAGACCTTGCTTTCATCATTATCCAACCAAACAATATTAGAATCCTGATAATAAGCAGGTTTGCCATCATAAATTACGGTTCTTCCTATTGTTCCAGCTGCTGAGATCAGCACGTCACCTTTTTTCGGAAAAGAATACTTTTCACAATATTCCTCAAACTTTTCTCTGGTTATATAAGCGTCCGGCTCTTTTCCAAAAGTTCCTATTTTAAAGAATGGAACTTCTCCTTGGCTGCTTGTCTCTGCTTTCATAATTCTCTTACACATAGAGACCTTGCCTATATCACCCAATGTCATCCAGACGACTTTATCGCCTTGTATTAGTAATCTATCTCGATAATACTCATACTGTTTTTGTCTGGCGGTTAACTCTACGGTCAGCTCTGCGGTCAACTCTGTGGTCAGCTCCGTGAAATGGTCCAGAATACGGACAATTTCACGCTGGATTTCCAAAGGCGGAATCGAAATTTTCAATGTTTTAAAATCTCCACCTGTCAACTTGGGTATGTTTCCATGAATCAATGATGTAACGTCTATGGTCTGTATATAGTGAAATAGATATCGAAGAAGAACGCCAGTTTTTTCCTCAATAATATGCGCGTGATTATTTACCCAAATTTTCCCCTCAGCCCAGGTTACAACTGGTGTTCCTGCTTTGGTTATCACACTTCCATCTTCTCCAACAAGAACAAACGTCCCATCGAAAATATAATCCGAAACATAATCTTGAATTCCGTTTGCTCCGTAATATCGATATTCTCCGGCTTCTCGTGCCGCTTTTGTAACAGGTTTTCTTTTTTTGTCAAGAATATTACAACATTCTTCAAGGTTTCTGCACTCCACCCCATCCGGGCAAAGCTGCTGGATCAATTCTTCAAGTTTGCTCATGTATGAGTCTCCTGTTTTAGTTTACATCAACGATATCCGTCACTATCATTAAATACTCTTGACTGTATCGACCTGCTTCAAAAGAAATATCTTTTGGCGCTTGTTTTATCAGCATTGGAATCTGCTGCAGGTCTATCACTTCACAATATTGGCCATCTGTAAAAACAACATAAGAAACCTGCTCTTTATATGCATCCAGAAAATGCAGCATGGCAACATCCTCCTGTAGCTGGTAGAAATAGACAAACTTTCCCCCACGCATTGTTTTGAAAAGCGGGCCAACGTATTCCACTAAAAAGATGCCAATATTTTTCGCCCCTCTATATTTTTCCAACGAGTGGATATGGTGTTCCCAATTTTTACGAAAAGACGATTGGAACATCTCATAGCTATACTCTGGCGGAATCATTTCATATGATATAGTGCTGATTGTATTTTGGATTGGGAGCGGAGACTGTTCCAGCTCCTGACGCAAATTCTCCTGAATACAGTCCATCTCTCGGTGAAACTCCGCTTGCGTTTGTTTATGACAGGAGCCTTTTTTATTTTCTTTTGATGCTGTGATCTGAAAATGTTCGATAAAACCATCTTCAAACACAAAATCCGGGAATTTGCTCGCCTCCAAATTTGGTTTTGCACGCTTAAGTATCGCTGCAATTTTTCGCTTATCGTGGCAGAAAAAGCGGGTCTCAGGCCCATACAAATGCTCTCTTACCCAAGCAAGGCATCGGCTTTCCTGTTCGCCTCTCATCCCTCGATCTCTCCGATGATCTTTGCAATCTCATCCCGCAGCACCTGCTCCCGGGCCACGATCTGTTCAATCTCGGCGTTGAGCTTAACGATGTCGATGACCTCCCGGGTATCCTCCGGCTGCACATAGGTGCTGACCGACAGGTTGTATTCATTCTGGGCGATCTCCTCGTAGGGAACACAGCGGGCAAAATGGTCCACATCTGCCCGGGAGACGAACTCGTCCACGATGTGGCGGATGTTCTCCTCGGTCAGCTTGTTGTTATTGGTCACCTTGATGCACTCAGACGAAGCGTCAATGAAAAGGGTGCGGTTGTCCGCCTTGCTCTTTTTCAGCACCATGATGCAGGTGGCAATGGAGGTGCCGTAGAACAGGTTGCTGGGCAGCTGGATGATGCAGTCAATGAAGTTGTTGTCGATCAGGTACTGGCGGATTTTCTTTTCCGCACCGCCACGGTACATGATGCCGGGGAAACAGACAATGGCGGCCGTGCCATTGGTGGCCAGCCAGGCCAGGGAATGCATGATGAACGCCAAATCCGCCTTGGACTTGGGTGCAAGGACGCCGGCTGGCGAGAATCGTGGGTCGTTGATCAAAACCGGGTTGTCGTCCCCCTCCCACTTGATGGAGTAGGGAGGATTGGAGACAATGACCTCAAAGGGTTCATCGTCCCAGTGCTGGGGGTTGACAAGGGTGTCCTCGTGAGCGATATCAAACTTATCGTAGTCGATATCATGCAGGAACATATTGATCCGGCAGAGGTTGTAGGTGGTCAGGTTGATTTCCTGGCCGAAAAAGCCCTGGCGGACGTTGTCCTTGCCAAGAATTTTGGCTGCCTTCAGCAGCAGTGACCCTGAACCGCAGGCAGGGTCATAGACCTTATTGACCTCGGTTTTGCCTGCAACTGCCATCCGGGTAAGCAGTTCAGAAACCTCCTGCGGTGTAAAAAATTCACCGCCGCTTTTACCAGCATTGGATGCGTACATACCCATCAGGTACTCGTAGGCATCGCCGAAAGCGTCAATGGAGTTGTCCTTGTAATCCCCCAGCTTCATATCCGCAATGCCGTTCATCAGCTTAACAAGATTGGCATTTCGTTTGGCCACGGTAGCGCCCAGCTTGTTGCTATTCACATCAATATCATCGAACAGACCTGCAAAGTTGTCCTCACTGGGACTGCCTTTGGCCGATTCCTCAATATGGCGGAAGGCTGCCTCCAGGGTCATGTTCAGGTTTTCATCTTTTCCTGCCCGTGCTCTCACATTGCAGAACAACTCCGAAGGAACAATGAAAAATCCTTTTGTGTTAATCATGTCCTTGCGGGCCTGCTCAGCATCCTCATCCGACAGCTGCGTATAATCGAATCCGTCGTCGCCTGCCTCCCATTCTCCCTCGTTGATATAGTTGGTCAGGTTCTCAGAAATATAGCGGTAAAACATCATGCCTAGTACATAGGCCTTAAAATCCCAACCGTCCACACTACCCCGTAGTTCATCGGCAATGGCCCAGATGGCGCGGTGCAGTTCATCCCGTTCTTGTTCCTTCTTCATATCGACCATTTTTTATAATCTCCTTCGTTGATCTCCATCTGCATCATCCATGTTCGATCCCAAAAATCCTCAAACTGCAAACCACTCTCCATTACTCACAGGTCGGGGAAACGCACATCATTTTTACGTTGTGTACAGCTGTGTACACAACGTTTTCCTCTTGCCCTTTCGCCCGTACGCTCCGTGCCCCATCAAACCAGCGGGAGTGCCGGTAATGTCTCCCAAAAATGGCGCCATGCAAATGGATACTCCTTTTTTGAATAGAATAACGCAGTATCTATACTATAAAGCGGACTTTTGTGCATAAATGGGCAGATGGTTTTTTCTTTATTATACACAACCGAGCAGAGTACTTCAATTCCGACAACCCTTTTCCTGGGCAGAAGGGTTCTTTCATAGACCAGGCTATCTCTATATCGCCCCTCAAAAGGTGTACTGTCAGTACCCCTAAAACGCCAAAAAGGGGTACTCCCAGTCACTCCCCCAACATCAGAAACTGTGGTATCCTATTTACAAACTCCTGTCAGGGTTGTCTACGAGACAACCTAAGGCTCTCTACGAGACACTCCCGGAACCCCAAAAAACATGGTATCCTAATCATAGCATCCTCCTTCAACCGCCCAGGTGGTACTGAGAGACACGGTAACCGGTACTACGAGACACTCCCATCAAGGCAAATTCCCTGGTAAACTTGAATCAAACTCTCAGAACCTTGAAAAGTGAATATGCAGCCCTTTGGTACTTCCAGATCATGATACTTCCGTAACGCGCGGCCCGGCCATAGAGAAGGCGGGGCGGCTGAAAAGCCGATGGAGCGGTGCAAATCCGCCGCCAAAGGGTTCCCACTCTCAGGGATGCCGGGGGCAAATATGAGAGAAGCATCCCATCGGGGCTGTATAGGCCCTGTAGACCATTCCGCTTCCGGTTAAACGATAAGCCGCAAATGTGAAAGGAGGCCGTTCTATGTTGAAAAAATTAAAAATCGACCACGAGTTTCAGAGCAAGATACCGCCCTTGACCTTCCATGAACGCAACCAGCTCGAAACCAACATCCTGGAGGAAGGCCGCATCCTGCACCCCTTGATCGTCTGGAACGGCATCATCGTGGACGGTCACACCCGCTACGCTATTTTAAGGCAACACCCCGAAATCCAATACACCATTCTGGAAAAGGACTTTGCAAACCGCCATGAGGCAATCATCTGGATCTGCAAAAATCAACTGGGCCGCCGCAACCTGACGCCAGAGCAGCGCAATTATGTCCTGGGCAAACAGTATGAGGCCGAAAAACTCTCCCGCGGCGGCGCACACCCGCGCAGCGTTGCCCCGCCGTCAGAAGCACCAATTGCTCAAAATGAACAATTGAAAGGGACCGGCAGCGCCACTTGCGACCGCATCGCAGCGGAGTATGGCGTGAGCAGAAGCACGGTGCTCCGTGCAGAAACCTTTGCCAAAAGCGTGGACGTTGCAGAGGAGGCTGTTCCCGGAACGCGGCAGGCCATCCTCTCCGGCAAGCTCAAAACCACCGACAAAGCCATTTCTGCCATTGCCAAGGCTCCGCAGGAGGAACGGCCTGCTCTGGTCCAGCAGCTTTATCAGCCAAAACCGGACAAGCCCATGCGCCGAACTCCCAAAGGTGCCGCGGCCGCCCAGTACAAGGCCATCGAAGAAATATCCGCCAAGATGGAACAGCCGGCCGGCCCCCTTGAACAAAGCGATATTCTGGCCGAGTTGGAAGATGCCCTTCGCCTCATGATATCCCGCTGGAACACCTGTCTGGCGCACAACCCGGATCATCGTTCTGCCTGCCAAGCAGGCATCCGCCGCCTGGCCGAATAGGGGGTCCATTACCTCCAGACCATGGCACAAGATGACGCCGGGCCGTCATATCAGACAGGCATTCCGCAATAAATTGCAACAAACAGACATACCAGGAGGTGACCCGGTGAGGAAAACGCCCCCCATCAAAATCATTGTACACTATCCCCAGACCCAGCAGGGCAAACAGGAGCTGGCGCAGCGCCTGGCCGATGTTCACGCCGATGCCGTGGTCTCAACCATCAACAAGCTGGACTGCCCGCTTAAACAAAAGTTGGATCTGCTGCAAGCCGTAATCGACACCGCCAGGGGAACCTATCAGCCCAAAAAGTCTGCCGAAGCAGAACGTTAAAACCATGCGTCCCGGAGAGAAAACTCTTCGGGACAATTCCATAAATACGCAAATAAATCAAATCCAAAGAGCAAAGTTGTTGCTTTATTGGTGTCCAATGGATATAATAAGTGCAGAGGTGATATCCATGAGCATCCAGGAGCGCAAGGCACGCATCCTCATCAACAAGGCGGGCGGGAACGCCGGACCCGAGGGAAGGAATTACCGGGTTGCCCTACCTGCGGCGTGGGTCAAACAGCTGGGCATCACCAGCGCTGACCGGGAGGTGCTTTTGCAGTTTGACGGCGAGAGCATCACCATCCGTCGGGCCGCGGCCGCCGACTATGACCGTTTTCTGGCGCAGGCACGCAAGCGCGGGCATGACCTTTTGATCTTATATTTTTACGACGGGGACACCCTCTGCACCAAGATCTGCGCCGACCAGACAAGTCGGCAGCTCGCTGTCGAAAACCTGACAGACGATCCGCTTGCCACTGCCTTTGGCGTCAACAGCTCTCCCACCTGGGAGGACTTGCGTATCTTTTTGGAGAGCCGCTGCGTCCCGCGCCAGCGTGACGGGTTGTCTCATTACCTGACGGAACTAGGGTTGGACCACTACGACCCGCTGGAGATCATCCGCAAGACGGCAGGGCGGATGGCGGAGGATTACTTCTGGATCAAGATTTTGGAGGGCTGATGATGTCGATCAAGCTGACCACCGGGGACCGCATCGCGGAGACCTCGTCGAAGGGCAATCAGGAAAAATGGCGGGAAAAGGGCCGCTGGTACAAGCTGGACCTGTTCGGGTACGAGGGGCTGGCCGAGACAGTCATTTCCACCCTGCTGAGGCAGACCAATGTGGAGACGCTGGGGTTCCGGTACGTCTCCTACCGGATGGAGCGGCTGGAGGTCCACCGACGGGTCCGCAACGGCTGTTCCAGCCCGGACTTTTTGCAGCCAGAAGAAAGCATCCTGACCCTTGCCGATCTCTTTCGCAAGGGAGTCGGCCCCGACTGGTACACCGCGCTGACCCGCCAGCCCAACCTCACCGGCAAGGTGCGCTGGATGGCCGAACAGACCGTCCGGCTCACCGGCCTGCAGAGGTTTGGCGTCTATTTGACCCTGTTGTTCGAAGCGGACATGCTGTTCGGCAACGAGGACCGGCACCTCAACAACATCGCTGTCCTCCGCCGGGGCGAGGGATTCGACTACTGTCCTCTCTTTGATTTCGGGGCCGGGCTGCTCTCCAACATCCGGGATTATCCACTGGACATCGACCCCAAAGCCCACATCCGGCTGCTGCGGGCCCGCCCGCTAGGTACTACTTTCACACGGCAGGTCCATGCGGCACAGTCCCTTTACGGCCCGCAGTTTGCATGGCATGTTACCTCCGTCGATCTTCAAAACGCTTTGGCCGAGCCCCTGACGTTCTACGCCCAGCGGGACGCTGCTTATATCGCCGAGCGGGCGGCTGTTTGTATCGAAATGCAGCAGAAAAAGATGAAGAAATAAGATTTACTGCCCGGACAGAAAATTGAGACGAAACCTCTCCTACAGTTTTTCATTTTCCGTTTACACGGTTGTTACTTTGTGTTATACTAAAATCAAGAATATCACTTATCGGGAAAGGAGCCTTTATGCAAAAGACCCCCAACAAGGATGTCATTGCCATCTATTCCCGCAAGTCCCGATTTACCGGCAAGGGCGAGAGCGTGGGCAACCAAGTGGAGCTGTGCCGCAGCTATATCCGCAGCGCCTATGGCGACAGCTGCGCCGCCAGCGCCGTGGTCTATGAGGATGAGGGCTTCTCGGGCGGCAACCTCAACCGGCCCGGCTTCAAACAGATGATGAAGGCCGCCCGGCAGCGGCAGTTCCGGGCGGTGGTGGTCTATCGGCTGGACCGAATCAGCCGCAACATCAGCGACTTCTCGGGGCTGATCGAGGAACTCAACCGCCTCAGCATCGACTTTGTTTCGATTCGAGAGAGCTTCGACACCTCCAGCCCTATGGGCCGGGCCATGATGTACATTGCCTCGGTGTTCAGCCAGCTGGAGCGGGAGACCATCGCCGAGCGCATCCGGGACAATATGCACGAGCTGGCCAAGACCGGCCGCTGGCTGGGAGGCACCACCCCCACCGGCTACACCTCCGAAGCGGTCAAGACGGTGACGGTGGACGGCAAAAGCAAACGGGCCTGCAAGCTCAAACTGATCCCCGAAGAAGCCGACATCGTCCGCACCATCTACCAGCTGTACAGCGAGACCGATTCCCTCACCATGACCGAGGCGGAACTGCTGCGCCGCCGCATCCTGACCAAGACCGGGCGCTACTTCACTCGCTTTTCCATCAAGACCATTCTGCAAAATCCGGTCTATCTCATCGCCGACCAGGATGCCTGGCAATATTTCACGGACAGGCAGGCGGAATTGTTCTCCCGTCCCGAAGAATTTGACAGGGTACACGGCATCCTGGCCTACAACCGCACCGACCAGGAAAAAGGCCGGGCTACCATCTATCTGCCGGTCAACCAGTGGATCGTTTCGGTGGGGCAGCATCCGGGGCTTATCCCCGGTAAGACCTGGGTGCACATCCAGGAGTCCCTGGAGCGCAACAAGTCCAAGGCCTACCGCAAACCCCGCAACAATGAAGCTCTGCTCACCGGGCTGCTCTGGTGTGCCTGCGGCAACCGGATGTACCCCAAGCTCTCCAAGCGCCTCACCCCCGAGGGCAAACCGGTCTACACCTACGTCTGCAAATTAAAGGAGCACAGCCAGCGTGCTCTGTGCAACCGGCGGAACGCCAGCGGCAACCTGCTGGACGCCGCGGTGATCGAGCAGGTCAAGCATCTGGCCGATGATGACAGCACCCTTATCCAGCAACTGGAAAGGAGCAAGCGTTTTTACACCGGCGGCCGCGACGCCTACGCCAGCCAGCTGGAAGATTTACGGGGCCAACAGGCCGAGATAGAACACAAGATCAACGCGCTCATCGACTCGCTGGCCGACTTTGCCCACAGCGACGCGGCGGTCCATGTCAAAAAGCGGATTGAAGAACTGCACGCACAGCAGGCCAGCCTGGACACCCGCATTTCCGAGCTGGAAGGGCTGACCAGCCAGCACGAGCTCAGCAGCGCCGAGTTCGACATAATGCGCCAGCTCCTGGTCACCTTCCAGAGCAGCATCGATAACATGAGTGTCGAGCAGAAACGTACCGCCATCCGCACAGTGGTGCGCAAGGTGATTTGGGATGGAGAATATGCCCATCTCATCCTGTTCGGCGCAGTGGAGGATCAGCCCGACGCCCCTGTCCTCTCGGGCGGCGATGCCACCGATGAGGACCCGGCTTCCCTGAAAGCCTTTGCAGATATCGAGTACGAGGAAAGCGACGCGGAAACCCAGTCTGACTCTGCCGCTAAAACCTCTTGGGGAGAGGATAGCAAATGCTATCCTCACCAAACAGCGCATTGAAAATCCGCGCGTTTCTCGCCAGCAACCGGCATGAAACGGCGGACTTTTCTCCTGGTCTATCTTAAAAACCACCCCGAGGGTCTGCGCGCTTTTCTCATCGGTTTGGGTTAGCAGCTTGATTTGGGCGGTGGCCTTCGGTAGAATAAGAAAAAACAAATGCAGCGCCGCCCCGCCGGGCGCGGCGGGAAAGGCGGCCCCTATGGCCAGAAAAAACACCTACAACACCAAAGGCAAAATCATTGAAGCGGCCTGGGATCTGTTCTACCGCCAGGGATACGATGACACCACCGTGGAAGAAATCATCGCCGCATCGGGTACTTCCCGCGGGTCGTTCTACCATTATTTCGAGGGGAAGGATGCCCTGCTGTCCTCCCTGTCCTACCTCTTCGACCACAAGTATGAGGAACTTTCCTCCACCCTGAACCCTGAAATGAACCGGTTTGACCAGCTGATGTACCTCAACCGGGAGCTGTTCGCGATGGTGGAAAACTCCATCTCACTGGATCTGCTGGCCCGGCTCTACTCCTCCCAGCTGGTCACCCGGGGGGGACAAGCATCTTCTGGATCACAACCGCATTTATTACAAACTGCTCCGGAAGATCGTGATGGAGGGCCAGCAGCGGGGAGAATTGCGGGAGGATGTGACGGTCAGCGAGATGGTGCGGGTCTACGCGCTGTGCGAGCGGGCGCTGATCTATGACTGGTGTTTGTCCGAAGGCGGTTACTCTCTTCAGCAGTATGGGCGGACCATGATGCCGCTGTTTCTCGGGGGATTCCGAAAAACGAGAAATAATTCAGCAGAATGTGCAAATTATAAAAATAAAAAATGTACAGCATTTTTTAACGATAAATTGTTTAAAATCCAAAAAGTGCAGAATAGTGTATAGAATAAATTCTATGCACCGTTCTGCATTTTATTCTTTTTCGCTCCGTGCTATAATAAACGTATTGTTCCGCCGGCACAGCAGACCAGGAGGCCGGCTCCGGCGGCGAACGAGGGAACGAAAGGGGTATATAACTATGGCACAGGGATTCATTCTGCTGGCCATCGTCCTCTACCTGGGCGGAATGCTCTGGGTGGGCGTGGCCTATTCCAAGAAAAACAACTCGGTGGACGACTTCTACCTCGGCGGGCGGAAGCTGGGGCCGCTGGTCACCGCCATGAGCGCCGAGGCCAGCGATATGTCCTCCTGGCTGCTGATGGGCTTGCCGGGGGTCGCCTACCTCACCGGCCTGGCCGAGGCCAGCTGGACGGCCATCGGCCTGGTGATCGGCACCTACCTGAACTGGCTGATCGTGGCCCGGCGAATCCGCCGCTATTCCTACAAGCTGGGCGCCATCACGGTGCCCCAGTTCTTCTCCAAGCGCTGGGGGGACCGCGGATATCTGCTCTCGGCCCTGGCCGCGTTGATTATCATCATCTTCTTCATCCCCTACACTGCTTCCGGCTTTGCCGCCTGCGGCAAGCTCTTCTCCACCCTGTTCGGGGTAGACTATCTGGCCGCCATGCTGGTTTCGGCTGGCGTCATTGTGGCCTATACGGTTCTGGGCGGCTTCCTGGCGGCTTCCTTCACCGATCTGATCCAATCCATCATCATGACCATTGCCCTGGTGGTGGTGCTGGGCTTCGGGACCACCCAGGCGGGCGGCATCTCCGCCGTCATGGAAAACGCCCAGTCCATGGCGGGTTATCTTTCGCTGGATCGGATCTACGACCCTGCCACCGGCGGCTCCAACCCTTATACGCTGCTGACCATCTGCTCTCTGCTGGCCTGGGGCCTGGGTTACTTCGGAATGCCCCACATCCTGCTCCGGTTTATGGCCATCGAAGATGAGAAAAAACTCAAACTCTCCCGGCAGGTAGCCTCCTCCTGGGTAGTCATCTCGATGACAATGGCCATCGTCATCGGCGTGGTCGGCAACGGCATGACCCACGCCGGGGTGATGGAGTCTCTGCCGGACTCCGAGACCATCATCGTCCATATTGCGCAGCTGATCAGCCATTATGGAGCCCTGCCCGCCCTGGCGGCCGGCATCATCCTGGCTGGTATCCTGGCGGCAACCATGTCCACCGCCGACTCCCAGCTGCTGGCGGCTTCTTCCTCTGTTTCTCAGGACATTGGCTGCGACTTCCTCAAACTGGATCTCACCGGCCGGAAAGGCATGGCCGTGGCCCGGGTCGTGATGATTCTGGTCTCCCTGGTGGCAGCGTTCCTGGCGCGGGACCCCAACAGCTCGGTCTTCCGGGTGGTGTCCTTCGCTTGGGCCGGTTTTGGCTCAACCTTTGGCCCCACCATGCTGCTGGCCCTGTTCTGGAAGCGCTCGAACAAATGGGGCGCGCTGGCCGGTATGCTGACCGGCGGCGTGATGGTCTTTGTCTGGAAGTTCCTGATCGCTCCTATGGGCGGCGCCTGGGCCATCTATGAACTGCTGCCTGCGTTTCTCTGCGCCTGCGCAGCGATTGTGGTGGTTTCTCTGCTGACTCCCGCACCGGAACAGGAGATCGTCGAGCAATTCGAAAACTATAACCGATAAACATACAGAAAACATCGATTGCGGCAAAATACCGCCCGGAAGAGCCTGTTCTTCCGGGCGGTATTCTTTTCCCTTCTATTCTGCCGGGAAAGCGGCGCAGTTTGCCCCGTCCTCTTACAGATATCCCTTCCCCTTGGCCTTTGGGCAGACGCCGGGGAAACGATTGCTGCGCACTGTATCAATAACCGATTGCAGCAGCTCCAGCTTTTGCTTCACCAGTCAACCAGCGTTTGGATGGTGACTGCCACAAAATCAGCATGAACCTCCGCCATCATTATTGATACATTTTTCATGGCATTTTTAGGCGAAATGCCCCTAGACAAAATGTAAGGCATATAATTAAATTGCACTATATAGATCTCTCGGTGGTGAGATATTCATTCGCCGTTAAAAGCCCCTAAAACGTTTTTAAACACCCGGTGAGGAAAAAACATGAGCAGCAAAATCACAGGAAAAGAATATCCTCTTCTTAAAATTTTCAGTTCGGACTTTGAGTATCACATTCCCGAATATCAGCGTCCCTATGCATGGACGTCCGACGAGACGGGAAAGCTGTTCGACGATCTGTACGATTTTTACCTGTCTGAGTCTGGGGATAATTATTTCTTAGGAACTGTTGTCCTTGTCAAAGAGGATAACAACCCTCGTGCAGATGTTATTGATGGGCAGCAGCGGTTGACAACCCTCTCCATTCTTTTTTCTGTTCTGGCCGAAACACTAACCGCCCCCGATGCAGTCAAAGGGTGCAAGGATTTGCTACAAGAGCCCGGGCAATTATTGGCAGGGATCCCGCCCCATCCCCGGCTTTACCTGCGCCACCTGGATCAAGCCTTTTTTAATCGCTATATCCAAGCTACAGATATTCCGTCCTTATTGGCACTTGATCCTTCTACTTTAAGCACCGAAGCGCAGCAGCACATCCAGCAAAACTGTTCTATCTTAAAGGAACGATTTGCGGATACCTTCGGCGGAGCGCAAGATAAGCTCCTCGACTTCAGTGCTTTTCTATTAAATCGCTGCTTCCTTGTTGTGGTCAGCACCGACAGTCAGGATTCCGCTTTCCGTATTTTTTCGGTTATGAACAGTCGGGGGCTGGACTTGCTCCCCATTGATATCATCAAATCAGAAGTTATTGGCAAAATCCCAAAAACCGAACAAACAAGCTACACCGACCGCTGGGAAGCTCTCGAAAACCTGGTAGGACGGGACGGATTTAACCAAGTATTTACGCATACCCGCACCATCTTTGCGCAGGAACGCCCCAAAAAGAGCCTGCTGGACGAATTCCGCGAGTTTGTTGTGAATCGGACCACCCCCAAGGGCCTGATCGACGATATTCTTACCCCCTACACCAAAGCATACTTTGCCGCAAAAAACGCCCAGTATTCTTCTGTTTCCCATGCAGCAGAGGTCAACAACCTGCTATATTGGCTGAACAAAATCGAAAATTACGACTGGATGCCTTCGGCTATTAAATTCCTTGCGGAGCATCCAAATGATCCGGACTATACCCTATGGTTTTTCCAAAAGCTGGAACGGCTAGCCGCTTATCTGCTCGTGACCGCCCAGGATGTCAACCACCGCGTCGACCGCTATAAATGGGTGCTTGCCGAGATGTCCGGCAACTCTTCCCGCAATCTTTCCAGCCCGCTGCAAACCATTGAATTGACGGCAGCTGAGCAAAGACGCTTTATTGAATGCCTGGACGGAAACATTTATGCCATGACATCCCGCAGGCGGAATTACATCGTCCAGAGATTGGATTCCTTTTTGGCTGCTGGCGGCGCACAATATGATGCCAAAATTTTCACCATCGAGCATGTACTGCCGCAGAACCCCGCCCCCAACAGCGAGTGGCTTCAGCTTTGGCCTGATGCCGCGGAGCGGGCGCTCTGGCTTAATCGAATTGCGAATCTTGTACCGCTGACCCGCCAACATAATGCAGCAGCCCAAAACTATGATTTTGCCACGAAAAAACAGAGCTACTTTCAAACCAAAGGCGGCGTCACATCCTACGCACTCACCACACAGGTAATCAATTGTACTTCCTGGACGCCGGATCTTGTCAAACAGCGCCAAAAGGATTTGCTCAGCCTTTTCTGTTCCAAGTGGGAGTTGTCCGCTTCCCTTCCCGATGCACCCGATGTCGTGTTTCATCTGGCGATCCGCGACAGCAACGCCACGGGTGTTGCCGGCTCAGGTACTGACTTTATCGTTAAGGCTGGCAGCCGTATCTCTGCGGATACAACCCCCAGCTGCCATTCAACCTATCTTGCTATGCGCAACGACCTGATCCAGCAGGGTGTCATTGTAAACAGAATTTTCACCCGCGATCACACCTTCGACAGTGTATCTGCCGCCGCAGTGGTGGTTGGCGGGCGTTCCGCCAACGGCCGCAAAGAATGGGCAACCCTGGATGGTCAACCCTATGGAAAAATCATCGGACGCTAACCTCTGGTTAGCGCCTTGGCCGCCGAGGAATTGGTTCCCCGGCGGTTTTCTTTTGCGGTTCGGCGGGTGCCCTTTTCTGTCCAAAATAGCTGAAAAAGCCCCGTCGGATTTAGGTGCACTGCAATCTCTTATGCTACGCAGCCGCATATAACAGATGGTGAAAGGAGTTTGCAATGCAGAAGAATCCAAACCAGGAAGTCATTCGGTATTCTCTCCCTTTTGGGGTCAGAGACTGATAAAATGGACGGCGCAAAAGGCCCGGAATCCTTTGAAGCGGCGGATTTCCAGGACACGGATAAACTACTGTTCCCTGCCCCGCCTATGCCGCAAAAATGCTATCCTCACGCAGGGGCGCGAAAAACCGGGAAGTCTCTCAAAGGAGAAACTTCCCGGTTTTGTGTTTCGGTCTGTGTTCTTTTTGACGCCAGCGTGCGTTGGAAACTCTGCCTATCGGACTGTGCCTGTCCTACCCGACAAGCTATCAGGGACACAATCCAAAACGTTCTTTGCATGTCACTCAAATTCCACCCCGTCCCGGGCAGGCAGGCGGCGGTAGAGGGTCAGCCACATGGTGATGAAACAGGCCAGCCCGCCGATGGCGTTGGAGATGGGTTCGGCCCAAAAGACGCCGTCCACCCCCATGCCCAGCTGGGGCAGCAGGATGGTCAGCGGAGCCACAATCACCGCCTTGCGCAGCAGCGAGAAAAAGACCGCCCGCTTGGGGCAGCGCAGGGAGGTGAAACAGGCCTGGCCCACAAACTGAAAGGCCATGAAGAAGAAGCCGAAGAAATACTGTTTCAGGGCCACCTGGCCGGCTTCCAGCATAGCGGGGTCGCTGGTGAAGATGGACACCAGCAGATGGGGCATGGCGATGACCACCGCCCAGGCCGCCACCGTATAGCCCGTGCCCAGCAGGGCGGTGAAGCGGATTCCCTCCCGTACCCGGCTGTAGCGCTGGGCGCCGAAATTGTAGCTGAGCACCGGCTGGGCGCCGCTGGTGATGCCGTTGACCGGCAGAGACAGGATTTCCCGCACCGAGTTGAGGATGGTCATGACGCCCACATAGAGGTCACCGCCCCAGACCCGCAGGGTGGCGTTGCAGACCACCTGTACCAGACAGTTGGTGCCCGCCATGATGAATCCCGACATGCCCAGGCCCAGAATATCCCGCACCAGGGGCAGCTGCAGCCGCAGATTTTCCCGCCGGATGCGGCAGATGCTCTGACGCCCGGCGAAAAACAGCAGCACCCACACCACCGAGGCCAGCTGGCTGAGGACGGTGGCGATGGCCGCGCCCTGGACCCCCATCCCCAACCCGAAGATAAACAGCGGGTCCAGCACCAGGTTCAGGGCCGCGCCCAGCAGGGTGGTGCCCATGCCCACCCGGGGATGGCCCTGGGCGTTGATGAAGCCGTTGAGGCCGGTGGCCAGCATGGTGCAGGGGGTGCCCAGCAGGTAAATTTTCAGGTAGGCGTCGGCGTAGACGTAGGAGGCGTCGCTGGCGCCGAACAGATACAGCACCGGCCGCCGGAACAGATAACAGACCGCCATCAGGGCCGCGGCGCTGACCGTCAGCAGCGTCACCACCTGGCCCAGAATCCGTTCGGCCCGCTTGTCATCCTGGGCGCCCCGGGCGATGGCAAACAGCGGCGCGCCGCCGTTGCCGTACAAATAAGTAAAAGCCGAAATCAGGGTGGTCAGCGGAAAGGCCAGCCCGATGCCGGTGAGGGCCATTGACCCCACATCCGGCAGGTGGCCGATGTAAATGCGGTCCACCACATTGTAGAGTAGCTGGACCATCTGGGCCACCGTCAGGGGCACCGCCTGAGCCACAATGCTGCGCCAGATCTTTCCCTGGGTGAAGTCGCTGCTGTTTTTTGCTTCCATCCTCGTTTGTTTCCTCTCTTTCCGCAATCTTTTCTTCCTTATTGTAGCACGCCCGGGGGCCGGGCGCAAATGGGCCGGCCCAGCGCCCGAAGCCTTGTATTTCAGCCCCCGCTCTCTTGAAAAGCCCCGCCCGCTCTGCTATGCTATAGGAAAATACAACCATTTTCACTGGACAACACATGAAATACGCGCTTTGCAGAAAGGGGAATTCCTGGATGGCCACACCAAACACCAAACACATTCTTCGCCCTGTCCTTGTCCTGACGGCGGCGCTGTATACGCTGGCGCTCTGCGCCGGATGCAGCCGCCTGCCCGAAGTGACCCTGGACCAGCTGATGGACCAGGTCAACGCCGCCCACCAGGCGGTCAACAACGACGGGCTGAAAGAGAAATTCATTCCGCGACAGCCCGTGGACGAAAACGGGAATTTAATCCGTATGCAAACGTACTATACCTCTCCTGAAGATGTCCAGCCCTATGACCCCGACCTGGTACTGACCCGGCAGCAGATGGAGGAGGACGTGGTCTATCTCTTTGACGCCTTCTATGCCTGTTATGGAAACTATGACAAAATGGGCGGGAAGATCATTTTTGACAAGGCAGAGCGAGCTGTCTTGAAAGAGTGCGCCAGGCATGATTCTCTCCGGGCCGAAGACTTCCAGCAAATGCTGCTGCCCTATTTTACCTTTGTGAAGGACGCCCATTTCCAAATCCAAAATCAATCTCCCAACCCGCTCTGGTATCCCTTTTTCTTCCGGGAAGTGGCCTTCTATCTGGACGAGGACCAGTACATCACAGCTGACCGCAAAACCGTCGCCTCGGTGGATGGGTATGACGATTTGAGCCAGCTGTTCAGACGTTCCATCTCTCCTGAGGGGGAGATCGTCTATTATCCCGTTGTGCTCCAGGACACCACCACCTGGGACGAGCCCCTCATCGTCCACTACACCGACGGCAGCACCCAGGTGCTCCGGTGCGAACCCTACAGCTGGGGAGAAGGCATCGGAAAAGTGGACCAGGATGCCGTCCCGGAAGTACATTATGACGACGATATTCCGGTTCTCCTGGTAAACGCCATCCGGGGCGAAACGGTGGAGGGCTGGCAGGAAGGGTTTGACCAGGGAGCAAAGGTGCTGGGAAATGCCCCCGTTGGAATTCTGGATCTTCGTTTCAACCCCGGCGGATATGGCGACGTGGCTATGGGGTGGCTCAAAGATTATGCAAAAACAGCCGTCCCCACCAATTCCCTGTTTTTCTTCTTCAATTCAGAAAGTCAGCAGACCAACGCGAGGGATCTGTGGGTGTCCAATGACAACCTACTGGTGATCTTGACCAGCAAATGGACGGCCTCTGGCTCCGAATGGCTGATCGACGCCGCCCATAACCTGGAAAATGTGCTGATCGTGGGCGAAAATACCGGCGGTGCCTTGATCGGAGGCTCAGCCCCCGTCCAGCTGCCAAACAGCAGGCTGTCGGTCACAATTGGGCCCTCCCAGACCATCATCCCCGACACCAACGATTATTTTGAGGAATTCCGGGGCTTCTGCCCCGATTTGTGGGTGCCCGCCGACGAGGCGGAGGACCTGGTCCTCGCCCTTCTGGCCAGACAGGCCAAAGACCCGGCATAAGCTCCCCCGTTGACCCCACCGAAAACCGCCCCCCATACACAGAAACATCCGCCCTTCCCTGACCGACGGGGAACGGCGGATGTTTTCGCTGCGGGTTTTGGGGGGCGTCACGCGCCTTTTGCGGTCCGCGGCCGCACAGGCAAAATGCTCCCTTCCCGGCCAGCGGCGGCGCCGTCTGCCGGAGAGGGAGCATTCTGTTTCAGGGGTTTAGGCTTTTTGCCGGCGTGTCACAGGTACGCCATCTGCAGGCTGCTGGAATCACACTTCTGGGAAAACTCCACCTTGAAGGTGTGGGTGGTGTCGTGCGCGCCCGCATTGGCGCCGTGCTGTTCCGGCGGGGTGAAGGTGAGGGTCAGGGTGCCCGCCTCGCTGCTCATGCTGCCGGTGGCGGTCACTTCGATGGTCTCCCCCGGGTTGACGCCGTAGGCGGTGCAGACCTTTCCGTCCGCGGTGGTCTGGTCGGCCTGGGCCATGTCGTCGCTGCGGGTGATCTGGACCTGGAAGGCCTGGTCCTGGAAGGTCCCGCTGATGCCGGTGGACCCGTCGTAGTACTCACCAAAGGGATTGCCGTGGAGGTGATACAGCCACACCGGCTCGGACGTCCGGTTGGTGACCGAGAACCCCAGCAGCACCAGACAGGACGGCTCCTGCTGCCCGTAGACCGAGCGGGAAACCGAGTCAAGTTTGATCTGCAGATAGGCGTCCTCGGAGGTGGCCTGGAGAATCTTCACGCTGTCCGCAGCGGACATCTGTTTGTCGCTGGCGGCGCGGGCGGGCACAGAGAGCGTCAGCAGCAGCGCAGCGGCGCCGGCCCGGGCGGTGCCCTTCAAAAAAGATCTGCGGGATATCAACATGGTACATCCTCCTCGCTGATCGAAGGTTTTGGGTTTGATCCCGGCGCAGATCCCACCCTCTGCCCCAAAGGACAGGCAGAATCTGCTGGTTTTAGTATAGCACGTCCAGCGGAAGAAAGGCGGATTTTTTGGCTTCTCTTTCCTCCAAACCCACAGATTCAGTACAGTATACAATTTTTCGCTGTGGTATTTGTGGGGTTTTGCCGTGGCAAAATCCACAAAAACGGCCTGTCCTCCGCGTAGGCGGCCGGTTACCTCCGCGCCCTAGTCAGCGCTTTTCGGCGGGCCGTCCCGCTTTGGGCCGCCGCCTTTTTCCTGTGTTTGGTTGGGCAAAGCCATCCCTGAAACCCTCCTCCGCTTCACAGGCAAAAACCGGAGAAGCCCGGCCCGCAAAGGCCCGGCTTTTCCGGTTTTGGTTTGGCGTGATTCAGTTCAAAATCCAGACCCCTAGGTTGAGATACCCGGCAAAGGCCACCCACACCAGATAGGGAATCTGCAGCCGGGCGGCCAACGGTTCCACCCGGGCAAAGACGGTGATCATCCAGAGGATGACGCCCCACAGGGCGGCCAGCCAGATCAGGGCCAGGCCGAACATCTGGAAGCGGAAAAAGAGAATGCTCCAGAAAAAGTTCATGGCCAGCTGCAGCCAAAAAATCCACAGCCCGTGCCGCCGTTCCAGAGTGTCGGCCGTCAGGGCAACCCGGGCCGCACTGATGCCCATGAGGGCATAGAGGATGGTCCAGACCACCGGGAACACCAGCGGCGGCGGCGACAGGGGCGGCTGGGCGATGCTGTCGGTGTAAATTCGGACATCCTCCCGGGTCAGCCAGCCGGTCAGGCCGCCCGCGGCCTCGGCCAGCAGAATCCAGAACAGATAGGTCTTGATTTTGGTGTGATTCATATTGCATCCCTCCATCACAGGGTATGCAAAAACCACAGGGGTATACACTGGGAAATGTTTGGGGCGTTGCAGATACGTTTATTCTTCCCTCCATAGGTTGTAAACCGTCTTGCCCTGTTTGCGGGCCTCATTGGCAAACCGGGCCGCCCCACCCCACGAATGGGCCACATATGTCACCACATAATCGGCATGGCCTAGCATCCAACGGTTTCTCCAGCAAATGGCATACCGTTTGGGAACCTTTTCCACCCCCTCCGGCAGTATGGTGTGGGGGCCTCCGTCCTCTGGTCTGCGCGGCATATAGGCCAGAACGACGGTATACGAAATTTCCGGATACAAAAGTTTTAGTTCCCGCAGGACACCGGCGGCCATGGCATCAAAGGCGCCATGATTTCCCACGTAAAATGTCGTCACGCCCTGCCGCTCCACCAGTTCCATCAGCAGTGCCCTCAGCTGCGGCCGGATTGACGCGGGACTGTCCCGATGTCCAAAGAAGGTACATCCTTTTTCCTGCATATGCTCTCCTCCCAAACAGTCTATGTATAGCCTATATAGTAGCACGCATAGCCTATTTTGCGCAACCGGATTGTTTATCCTAAAGAAAAACATCCGGGAGGGAAACATCATGGACACGGTTGCTGCCGTCCGAAACCGCATTTTGACTCTCTGCGGAGAGCGCTCCATCACCATCAACAAGCTGGCCACCCTCTGCGCGCTGCCGCCGTCCAGCATCAAAAACATCCTGTACGGCAAGAGCCAAAATCCCAAGCTGTTGACCATCAAAATGATCTGCGACGGCCTGGGCATCACCTTGGGGGAATTCTTCTCCACCCCCGAGTTTGACGCACTGGAGCAGGAAATTCAATAAAACCCACAAAAAACCGTCGCCCAAAGAGGTCTCCCCCTTCGGGCGGCGGTTTGATTTGTTTTGTTACAGGCTGTGGCGGTAGGTGTCCTTCAGCTGCCGGATTTCTTCCAGGCGCTGGAGGGCGTCGGAGCCCATCCGGGCCGACACGGCCAGGGTCAGGGCTTCCGCCACCGCCACCGGGGCGCTCATGGAATGCTGGGCGTTTTCCTCCCCGCGGTAGACCAGAAGCCGGATGCTGGCCTGGGCGTCCTGCATCTCGTGATAGGCCCGGCTGGTGAACAGCAGGGTCTGGTAGCCGGCCTTTTTCTGGTAGTCCAGAAGCACCCTTCCCTCGGCCGACAGCTTGGCGAAATTGAACAGCACCACCAGGTCTTCCGGGCCCATGGCGGGCAGGCTTTCCAGCAGCTCGGTGCCCGCCGAGGGAATCTGCCGCACATCCACCCCGATCCGCCGCAGCCGGTATTCCAGCAGCTGGGCCGGCGCGCGGGAGGCGTTTTTGCCGTAGAGAAAGACCCGCCGGGCCCGGCAGATTGCCTCCACCGCCTGGGCGAACCCCTCCTCGTCCAGCAGCTCCTGGGTCTTTTGGAGGTTGTAGCGCTGCTGTTCCAGCCAGTAGGCCAGCGGGCTAGCCTCCTGGGTCTGCAGGGTATGGGTCAGCTTCTGGGCGGGGCCCCGCTGGACCGTCTGGTCCAGAATCACCCGCTTCAGATGCCGGAAATCCTCGCAGCCCACATGGCGGGCAAACCGGGAAACGGTGGCCTCCGAAATGCCCAGCGCATCGGACAGCTGTCCGATGGTCATGCAGAGAAATTCGTCCCGGTGGGCGGCGATGTATTCCAGAATGGACTGCTCGGTGGACGTCAGCCGGTCCGGCATCTGAGGGAAGGAAAATGGCATGGATGGCTCCTTTTACAGCAGGGATTGCAGCTCCGAATGAATCTGCCCGTTGGTAGCCAGTATAGCACACCGGGATGCGTCAAGCAACGGGGCGTCCCCGGCAAAATCCGTCACCCGGCCCCCGGCCTCGGCCACAATCAGCATCCCGGCGGCGTAGTCCCAGGGCTTGAGGCCGTGTTCCAGATAGGCGTCCAGCCGTCCGCAGGCCACATAGCACAGCTCGATGGAAGCGGCCCCCACCCGCCGGACGTCGTGGCACCGGTCGTAGATGCGGCGCATCCGGGCAAAGGCGGCGTCGGCCTGGTCCCGGCAGCCGGGGTTGGTGCCCACCGAACAGAGGCTGTCGGCCAGGGCCGCCGCCCCGCTGACATGGATGGGTTCTCCGTTGCAGAAGGCGCCCTTCCCTCTCCGGGCGGTGAACAGTTCATCGGCGTAGGGGTCATAGATGAGGCCCAGCTCCACCCGGCCCTCCACCGCCAGCGCCAGCGAAATGGCGCTGTGCCGGAATCCGTGGATCAGGTTGGTGGTGCCGTCCACCGGGTCCAGCACCCAGACCGCGCCGTTCAGGTCCACGGCGGCGTTGTCCTTTTCCTCGGCCATCAGGGCCGCGCCGGGGGTCAGCTGTTCCAGGGCCATCCGGATGTTCTCCTGCACCCGGGTGTCCACGGCGGTGACAAAATCGGTCTTTCCCTTGGCCCGGGTCTGGCCGGCCAGGGTGCGGCTGTGGAGAAGCTGTCCCTGCTGCCGCAGCAGGGCGGCGGCTTCCTGCAGCAGGGCGCTGCTGTCCAGGGTCAGCATGCGCTGCGCCCCTTGGCCATCAGGACGGCGGGAGACTCGCCGCCGTTGCGCAGCAGCACCGACACATAATCCCCGCCCAGGGCGTGGATTTCCTTCAGGGCCCGCTTGAGGACGTTGGCGGTCTTGACCTTGATGTCGGCGTCGGGGTGAATCACAATCTGGTAGCGGCCGGCCTTCATCTCCCGGGCCAGCTCCTCAAAGGTGTCGAACTCCTCCTCGAAGCAGGTGCGGATGCAGCCGTACTGCACTGCCTGATGGGTGTCGCTGCCCGCCACCACCGGCTTGTTCAGCCGCTGGCCCAGGCCGAAGGTCAGATGTTCGGTGCGGTCCTGGTCCACGGCCACGTCCTTGCCGTTCAGGTCCAGAAAATCAAACCGGGCCAGCAGTTCGGGGGACAGCTCGGGGATGTGCCCGCCCTCCCGGAAGGGGTGTCCGGCGCCCACCAGCACCGGGTACTGGTCAAACAGGCGGAACAGTTCCTCTGCCGGCAGGAAGGCATTTTTGCTCTTGTAGGGGGTCAGGCGGCGGTTCAGCTCCCGGATGGCCTCCATGGGGCCGATGGACAGCACATGGCCCCCCTCGGCGATGTCGGTTTCCATGCCGGGGAACACCTTCAGCCCGTCGATGACGTAGGCGTCCCCTTCCTTGTCCCCCCGGTCGGCAATGTAGCCGTAGAGGGTGTCAAACTGCTGGGTGTTGAAATGTTCGGTGAGGCAGATGGCGTCCAGCCCTGCCTCTTTGGCCTCGTTGAGAAGCCAGTCGGTGTATTCGGTGGAGAAGGGCAGGTATTTGGCCAGCTTCCCGTGGGTGTGAAAATCCATATACATAGGTAAAAACCTCCGGCGTCAGATCAAAGTGGAGATCAGGATGGTGACCGCCACCCACAGGAAGGAGACCGACAGGAACAGCAGGTCATTGTTGGTGACCCGCAGGACCGACAGCTTGAGCCGCTTGACCTCTTTGTTGACGGCAGCGTAGCGGTAGCCCTTGATCTCCAGCACTTCCACGGTGGTGCGGGAGCGCTTGGCGGTGTTGAGCATCAACGGATAAAAGGCGTACACGATGATCCGCACCTGATAGATCAGGTAGCGGATTTTGCCCCCCAGGGTGTCGTGTTCGGGCGGGTTGCCCCGCAGCCGATAGGACAGCAGCACGCTCTGGAACTCCTCCATCAGGATGGGCAGCATCCGGTAGGCGTAGGAGATGGAGAAGGACAGCCGTTCGGGGCAGCCGAACCACATCAGGCCCTGGGACAGTTTGTCGGGGTCCATCCCGGAAAAGACGGTGACCGACGCCAGCGAGACGGTGGCCACCTTGAGGGTCAGCACCAGCAGCGGGGCGATGGCGGAGGCGTCGCCGCCGAACAGCCAGGTCACCACCAGCAGGTACCCGGTCTGGGAGAACACGCCCAGACCGAACAGGAACAGTACCAGCCCTGCCACATGGGCCAGGGCGGTGGTGATGGTCACCAGCACAAAGCACCCCAGCAGGAAGGGCAGACTGTTCACAAACCAGGGCACCAGCCCGAAGAACAGATACCAGGCAATCAGAATCCGGGGGTCCATGGCGGCCACCAGGGTATCGTTGTTGCCGTAGGCATTTTTCAGCACCTGATTGCGGAGAAAGTCCATGGAGAATTTGTCCAGGATGTTTTCCGACAGTTTATCGACCATTTTCACAGCAAGCGGTCCTCCCCTCAAAACAGCGCAGGAAATCATCGATGGTATAGCACAGGGCGTGCGGGTCCAGCGCCTGCCCCATGGTAAAGATCTCGGGCGGGCGGATGCCCACCTGTTCCAGGACGGCCCGGTTGCCGAACACCTCATCCCGGGTGCCGTCGGCCACCACCCGGCCGCCGCACAGCACAATAATCCGTTCGGCCCACTCGCAGACCAGCTGCATATCGTGGGTGGCGATGACCACCGTCTCGGTGATCTCTTTCAGGTCCTCCAGGGTCCGCATAATCTCCTTGCGGGTGGCGATGTCCAGGTTGGCGGTGGGCTCGTCCAGCAGGAGAATCCCCGGATTGAGGGCGATGCCGATGGCCAGGCTGGCCCGGCGCATCTGTCCGCCCGACAGCAGGCGGCCGTCCCGGTCCCGCAGGCCGCTCAGCCGGAACCGCTGCAGCAGCTCATCGGTCCGCCGGGCGGCGTCGGGCACTCCCCGCGCCTCCATGGCGTAGGCGATGTCCTTAGCGATGGAATCTTTGATGAACATGTCCTCGGGGTTCTGATAGACCATCGAGATCTGGCGGGAGAGGGCTTCGGGCTTGACGTCGTGGAGCCGGACGCCGTTCAGCTGGACGGCGCCGGATTCCGGTTTCAGCAGGCCCACCAGCAGTTTCATGAAGGTGGATTTGCCGGCGCCGTTGGAGCCGATCAGGGCCACCTTGTCCCCCTTGTGGATTTCCAGGTCCAGCCCCGAAAAGACGCTGTGGGGCGCGCCCTTGACGCTGCGGTAGGACACCGACACCTTTTCAAAGGCGGCCGCCGCAGGCCCGACCGGGTGCGGGACGGCTGCCGGACGGGGGGCCGGCTCTGCCTTGGGGGCAAAGACCGCCCGGCCCGCCTCCACCGTGGTGGGGAGGAGCACATCCGGGGCCAGGGCGCCGGCCTGCTGCATCCGCCGGGCGGCAATGGTCACCTGGGGCGGGAAGATGTTGCAGCTCTGCAGCTCGTCCACCCGCTGCAGAGCGTCGGCGGTGGGCAGCACCCACTGGACCCGGCCGTCCTTCATCAGCATCACATGCTTGCAGAAGTCCGCAATGTATTCGGTGTGGTGCTCGATGACGATGATGGTCTTGTGACAGGTTTCGTTCAGCTCCCGCAGGACGGCGTAGATCCGGTCGGCGTGGCCGGGGTCCAGCTGGGCGATGGGCTCGTCCAGAATCAGCACGTCGGGCTGGAGGGACACCGCCCCCGCCAGGGCCAGCAGATGGGTCTGGCCGCCGGACAGCTGCCAGATGAAATCATTTTCCCTGCCCCGCAGGCCGCACTGTTCCAGTGCGTCCAGGCCCCGCTGGCGGTAATCGGGCATGGCGTAGTTCTGGCAGGCATAGGACGCATCGTCCAGCACGGTGGGCCGGATGATCTGGTTTTCGAAATCCTGGTACACATAGCCGACCTTGCGGGCCAGGGTGCCCACATCGGTTTCCCGGGTATCCAGCCCGCAGGCAAGGACCCGCCCCTCCATCGCACCGCTGATGAACTGAGGAATCAGACCGTTGAGGGTCTTGCAAAAAGTGGACTTTCCGCAGCCGTTGTTTCCAACGATGGCGAGAAAGTCCCCTTGTTCAATGGTTACGGTGATGTCGTTGAGGGTGGGATGCTCTGCGCCTGGATAGGAATAGGTCAGATGATCTATCTCTATCGCGTGCATGGGTTCAACCTCTTTCTGCGGGGATCTGTTCGGTGCGTTTCCGCATGGCCAGCACCACGGCCACCACAACCACAGCGGCTGCCACCATGGCCACCGCAATGGAGGTGGAGCTCTCGGCCCAGTCGGCCTCCCAGTCAATCAGGCTCATGCCGCTCTTGGCCAGCAGTTGGGTGACGGCCGCCACCACAAAGGCCGCAGCGCAGCCCAGGATGGCTTTTGCGCCCAGGGGTTCCAGGGCGGTCTGGGTGGTGCGGGGCTCCATGCCCAGCAGGGGCTCGATCTTGCCGTGGAGCTTGGGCACCAGGTAGAGGGTGGGCAGCAGGCAGAACAGGATGCCGGAGAACAGCAGGTCGTTCAGGAAGGCGAAGCCCTCGGTGGCAAAGACGCTCTCGGGCAGGCCGGCCACCGCCTCAAAGTCATCCACAGCCAGCTGAACTTTCAGGATGTCCACCACCATGCCCAGGAACAGCTGGATGGCGGTGCCGCCGATGGCCGCCGCACCCACCATGGTGCGGTTGGCGGGGTCGCGGACCAGACGGCCGGCGACGTAGACGCCGATGGTGACGGTGATGAATTTCTCCACTTCGCCCAGACCGCCGAACTGGCCCAGCATGATCTCGCTGAACACCAGCTCACCGGTGGCGGCGCCCAGGGCCGCCGACATGGGGTCAAAGAGCATGGCCAGCGTCAGGGGAATGAACAGGAAGTACTCCACCGAGAATTCCACAATGCCCACCTGAAACTTGGGGATCAGCTCCGAGAACAGGGTAGCCAGGCCGTAAAGGGCCATGGACAGCACAAAAATCATCAGCTTCTGCGACTGGTTGGCCGCTTGCTTATGGATGGACGTCATACATGATACCTCCCAATGATATCCATGAATTGTTTCGCTTCTTGGAACAATTCACAGTCTACCAGAGGAATGTAAATCCTGCGACCAAGGCCCTGTAAAATGTTTGTAATTATTTCAGTTTCTTGTTTTTATGAAAATATATTTTCTTTTTGAACCCCGCATGACGTCCCGACGTGCAAAAACCGCCCGGAGAGGTTTCCCTCCGGGCGGCGGTGGTTTTCCTGTTCGGTTTTTCGGTCAGGACTCAATGTCGTAGGGCCAGGTAGTGATCCCGCCGAAGTCATAAATGCCGGTATACCCCAGATCGGCCAGGGCCTTGGCGGCCTTTTTGCTGCGGTTGCCGCTGCGGCAGTAGACCAGCACCACCGAGTCCTTTTCAGGGATGACGGCGGCGGCGCTCTCCTCGTCGATGGTGCCCACCGGCAGCAGGACGGCCCCGGGAATATGGCCGCCGTCGTATTCGCTCTGCTCCCGCACATCCAGGATCAGAACCTCCTGGGTGTCCATCATCTCTTTGGCTTCTTCCTGGCTGATCTTCTTGTAGGCGTCGGAGGATGCGGCACCGCAGGCGGTGAGCATCATCAGCACCGAACACAACATAGGCAGAATGCGCTTTTTCATCGAAATACCTCCTTGTATAGACCCTCTGCAAAGGCCCGGTGGCCCTGCTCGGTGAAATGGACGCCGTCGTAGGCCAGGCCCACGCCCCAGAGCCCTGCATCGGCGAACCGGATTCCCAGCCGCGCCGCCAGTTCCCGGCAGAGCCGGGCAAACGCTTTGGAAGCGTCCATCAAATGCTCGTCCTGAACCCATTCCCCAAAGGTCACCGGCGGCGGGGCAATCAACAGAATCTTTTCCCGCTCCAGGTCCAGCCCGGTGATAAACCGTTCCAGCCGGCCGGCGGCGTCCGCCGGGGTGCAGCCCTGCAGCAGGTCATTGGTGCCCAGCATCACCACCAGCAGGCCGGTGTCCGCCGGAAAGGAAACGGGCTGCCGGGGAATCTCCCGGCCGTTCTGGCCCCGGTTGGAGATGTTCCAGCCGGTTTTCCCGGCCAGAATGTCCACCCATCGGTTTTGGGGGTCGTACCGGTCCCCCAGCCAGGAGCGGGGGTCGTAGCCATAGGTATTGGAATCCCCAAAACAGATGACGTTCATACGGCTTTCCTCCGGTCTGTTTCCTTTGCATTCCCCGCCCGCCGCAGCGTGCGCGTGTGGGTTGGATGGCTTTATTATAACATGCCCCGTTTCCCCTCACAACGCCTCTTTGGCTCCACTGTGACTGACGCACATTCGCTCCCTCTCTTTTCTTTTTTCCGCATCTGTGCTAGAATGGAAAAAAGACGTTGGAAGGAGCGCTGTGTATGGGTGAATTGCTGATGGATCTGGCCTCGTTTCTCCTGAGTGAAGTGCTGTTCCGCCTGCGGGAAAAGAACCGGGCTCTCTATGTTCTGATTATGGGCGGCTTCATTGCCGCCTTTGCCGGTGTGGCCGTCCTCTTTTACAGCCAGGGCGCCCCGGTCAAGGGGACGGTCATGGCCCTGTTTGCCCTGCTGATGCTGGTGCTGCTGGTCTACACCCTGCGCAAGGACCCCCAGCCCGCCCGCCGGACCTGGAACTCCTGGTACGACAAGCACTCCCGCTGACCCGTTTATTCCAAACAAAACAGCCGCCCGGCCTCTCCCCGTTGTGGGATGGGTTCCGGGCGGCTTTTTCTGTTCAGGGGCGAGGGGGCGGGGTTTTCCCGGGCTGTCCAGAGGGACAGGCGCTCTGGACCGTGTCCATCACCGCCTGCAGCAGTTCCAGCTTCTGCCGGGCCGGACAGTCCAGACGCCGGACGGCGTCGGCCACAAATTCGGCGTGGACTTCCGCCGCCCGCCGGGCCAGTTCCTGCCGGCCCGCCCCGGTTCCGGGGCCATGTACCACCACCCGAATGGGTGCGCTCCGTCTCATCCCCACCGCCTCCCGCCTGTTCGCCTGGTTCTATCCTATTGTGCACGGCCTGTCTGGTATGACTGGGAAGCAGATTGTTTGCAGACAATATCTGTGCTATAGTAAAATCAACTGTTTTTCACAGAGCATTCAATATCGCCAAAGGAGGCGCTCATGGTACATATTCTGTTGGATATTCTGGATTTCTCCTCCGATTTCCTCTCAGCGGAGCTTCGCCGCTATATTCGCCCGGAAAACAAGGTGGTTATCCTTGCCTTTTCCTACCGCGACAGCGCCGTCCATTGCCTGAAAGACTGGAATACTTTATACGGAAAAGATGGCGGCATGTATTACGATGCTATGGTCACCCCCTTCCTGCATTACGGCATTCCCGAATCCAACATCCGGATCATCAACTACTATACCGACACTCCATCCCAAGTCGCAGAACTCCTTCGCCAAGCTGACATCGTCTATTTCCCGGGCGGGCTGCCCGACCGTATGCTGGAACGGATTGACGCCTTTGATTTGAGAAACACTCTGCTCTCTTTTCAGGGGATTATGATGGGCTACAGCGCTGGCGCAGTTCTTCAGCTGCAGGAATACCATCTGTCGCCGGATTCAGACTATCCGGAATTTTCCTACTATAGCGGACTCCCACTTCTCAAAGATTTTTATCTGGAAGTCCACTATGAAGGAACCGATGTGCAAAATCAGGCCATTCAGCGGGTCCTGAATGAACGCAGGAAAATCGTTTACGCCACCGTCACAGACCGTTCCGCCATCCTAATCGACGGTTCCGAGACCAAACTTTTGGGGGATGTCCGAGTATTCACCCCCTTATCCCAATAACCAAATTTTCTTTTGCCGACTTACCTGGCCTCTCCTTCATGGGATGTCCCTCCCCCGCATATAACATCCAGTGAAAGGAGTTCCGCCATGCAGAAACAGCCAAATCCCAACGTCATCGCCATCTATTCCCGGAAATCCCGCTTCACCGGCAAGGGGGAAAGCGTCGGGAACCAGGTGGAGCTTTGCCGGGCCTATATCCGCACCGCCTTCGGGGACCGCTGCGCCGACGGGGCGGTGGTCTTTGAGGACGAGGGCTTCTCGGGCGGCAACCTGAACCGCCCCGGCTTCCAGAAAATGATGCAGGCCGCCCGGCAAAGGCAGTTCCGGGCGGTGGTGGTCTACCGGCTGGACCGGATCAGCCGCAGCATCAGCGACTTTTCCGCCCTCATCCAGGAGCTGGGCCGGCTGCAGATCGACTTTGTCTCCATCCGGGAGAGCTTCGACACCTCCAGCCCCATGGGCCGGGCCATGATGTACATTGCGTCGGTGTTCAGCCAGCTGGAACGGGAGACCATCGCCGAGCGCATCCGGGACAATATGCAGGAGCTGGCCAAAACCGGCCGCTGGCTGGGAGGCACCACCCCCACCGGCTACACTTCCGAGGCGGTCCAAACGGTGACGGTGGACGGCAAGACCAAGCGGGCCTGCAAACTGAAATTGATCCCCCAGGAGGCGGACATCGTCCGCACCATCTACCAGCTGTACAGCGAGACCGACTCCCTCACCATGACCGAGGCGGAGCTGCTGCGCCGGCAGATCCACACCAAAACCGGGCGAAACTTCACCCGGTTTTCCATCAAGGGGATTTTGCAGAACCCCGTGTATCTCCTGGCCGACCCGGACGCCTACCGGTATTTTGTGGACAAGCAGGCCGGACTGTGTTCCCCCGCCGGGGATTTTGACGGGGAACGGGGCATCCTGGCCTACAACCGCACCGACCAAGAAAAGGGCCGGGCCACCCTCTACCTGCCCCCCAGCGAATGGATTGTGTCGGTGGGGCAGCATCCGGGCCTGATCCCCGGCCGGGTCTGGGTGCGGGTGCAGGAATCTCTGGAGCGGAACAAGGCCAAGAGCTACCGCAAGCCCCGCAGCAATGAGGCGCTGCTCACCGGTCTGCTCTGGTGCCGGTGCGGCAGCCGCATGTACCCCAAACTGTCCCGGCCGGCCGCCGACCGCAAACCGGTCTACGCCTACGTGTGCAAACAAAAAGAGCACAGCAAGCGGAGCCTGTGCCGCTGTCCCAACGCCAGCGGCGGCCGGCTGGACGCCGCCGTGGTGGAGCAGGTCAAACAGCTGGCGGGCGACCGGGACGTATTTTTGACCCTGCTGGAAAAGAGCAAGCGCCCGTACACCGGCAGCCGGGAGGAATCCCCGCCCATGCTGGAAGACCTGCGCCAGCAGCAGGTCCTCACCCGGCGCAAAATCACCGCCCTGCTGGACGCTCTGGCCGATTTCGGCGGCAGCGCCGCCTCGGTCCACCTGAAAGAGCGTCTGGAGGAGCTCCACGCCCAGGACGCCGCGCTGCAATCCCGGATTCAGGAGCTGGAAAGCGCTCCCCCGCAGAACACCCTCAGCCCGGCCGAACTGGACCTGCTGCGGCAGATGCTGGCGGTTTTCCGGAACAGCCTGGACCAGATGTCGGTGGAACAAAAGCGGGCCGCCCTCCGCACTCTGGTGCAAAAGGTGGTCTGGGACGGGACCTGGGCCCATGTGGTGTTTTTTGGCGCCGAGGACGAGGCTCCGGACGGGCAGACCGCCGGCCCCGGCGCGGAGGCAAACCCCGTCGAACCCGGGGATTTCGGGCCGATGAATCCCCGCGAATCCTCCGGTCATCCGGGACATTTGGCGGAATCCGGCGCTTTGGGGGCCGATTTTCCCGATTCGACTCTCTGGGGAGAGGATAGCAAATGAAATCCGGATGCAGTTCCGGCGCGAAAAAAAAGTCGGGCCGACGGTCTCTCTGCAGGAATCCCTCGACACCGGCAAAGACGACTCGGCCCTGACCCTCTCCGATCTGCTGCAGGACACCGCCTGCATGGAAGAGACCTGTGAAAAGAAAGACGACGCATCCCGCCTGCGGAGCCTCATCGAGGCACTGCCCGCCCGGGAGCGCCAGCTGGTTCTGCTGCGCTACGGTCTGGGCGGCCAGCCGCCCCTGACCCAGTCCGAAACCGCCCAGCTGTTGGGCATCAGTCGGAGCTACGTATAGCGACGCCGCTAATGTAAACGAAGCCCGGAAAGTCTTGTGGAATAAGGCTTTCCGGGCATTCATTATTGTATAGATAATTTAGTTAAGCGGCCACTCATCAATTGAATTAGCATCCAAAAATATCGTGTTCTAATTCTTGATAAACTGCCATGTCTGGGGTAATTAGTTTTGCTAATGTGTCACGCATAATCATTTCGCCGTTATTGCCACATGCGGTAACCCCAAGGAGCTTTTTGCCTAATGTGCAAATATCGTTTCCTGCGGACTTGATGTCATCAGGCGCATTTCCACGAGCAACACTATCTGCGATTTTTTGCGTTTTAATGGCTAACAGTTCATTTTCCTTGTCAGGTGAATTAGAAATTTGACACCATTTCTTTAAAACGGAATCATCCAAGATGTAAGATTCAATGTGTCGACGAGAAATGACTTTAACGCCATCAGCTTGTAGGTCTGCAATTTCCTCAGGACTTCTATCATCTCGATCCACAAGACGTACTATGGTTGAAGAGGGAGACACCTTGGTTATGAAATCAATAACTGATTGTTTGCTTTCAATATCGTTGCAACTTCCGAGTGAATAAAAAATAGTATTTGGGTGTGTGCTCTTGAAAATAATTGAATAGCAGCGAGCATCAAAATCTTTTCTTTTTCTACCCCTTGTTGTTCCTTCACAGAATACGATTGTTTCCGGAGAAAGAAAAGGTGCGTAATCATCCAGTGTAATTTCAACCATTTTATTCCAAAGAGATGTGTCACAACTGCTTGGCTCTAAAGTTACATTTTCATCAAAATCATATCCATCAAAGTTTAAAAAAACAACTTCTCCAGGATTCTGTTCCAAGAGCTTTCTGGCTTCTTTTAACATACCAAAAGAATGGGTAGAAATCCACAGCTGAGATTCGTTGGGAACAAGATCGAATAGTTCAACAAGAAGTCGTGCTTGCAAACTGGTATGAATATGTGTCTCAGGTTCATCAATACAGAAAATAGTATCCTTGTAAAACTCACTTTTGATAACCATGTCCAAAAGCAAATCAAAGGCAGCCTTTTCACCACCAGACAATTTTTCGTAACCGAATTTTGTCGTTGTCCCCTTGGAGAAGTAGAACTCAGCCTTATCTGTAACTAAGCCAATTTCCGTCAACGTTAAATCAGAAAAAAGTCGCTTCAGTGGTTCTCTGATTTTCTTAAGAGTTTCATCTCTTAATGTCTTAACTGTTTTTCCATCATTCTCTTCACTATAAAACTGTGATAAAGTTTCAGAAATAAGCCGTTGATAGTTATCGTCCACAGTCGAATCATTCTGAATCATCATTTTATGATCAGCTATTTCAAGCGGAGATTTTACTTCGCTCAATGTTTTAATGGAAATCTGAGGAGAGTTTCGGTATGCCGTTCTAAAATAGAAAAACTGATGATATTGCTCCTGTGAAAACGAAGAGATATCAGTATGAAAATCTATGTTAACCAATTCAAAGCTATTCTTTGCACTATCAGAATCTTTTCTGCAATAGTCATTATTGGCTCCATTTCTATATCCATTAAAGAGATGCCATGTTTTGAATGCATCAAAAACAGAGCTCTTCCCGCATCCATTAGGTCCAAGTAAAACAACAAGTTTTGCTGTTTGGGGTATATTTTGAATGCTCAGGTCGGTAAAGCGTTTGAATTGTTCCAAGTGTACTGCTTTAATTCTCATCTTCTGTTTCCTACCTTTTCGAATTTTTTATATGCCCAATGTCCGCCTTCACGATATTTGTTCAATTTTCTTTCCTCAACAAAACTCGATAGAATCCGATTCGCTGTTGCCGCCGACACCCCACACAATTTCCGCACATCGGCATTCATGATATAGTCGTGAGTTTTGAGATGCTTCTGGATCTTGTTCCAGCGGAGCGTGGCCTTGTCCATTTTTTCATCGTTCATTTCATCACTCGTGCTAACCGCTTCTATGAGTGATGCTTTGATGGCGGAGAGTATAAACTCAATAAACACCGTGGACTCTCCGGCATCATTGGAAGTATTGATGGCATCATAATATTCCTGCTGGCGGTCATAGATAATAGACTCTACCGGAAGCCAGGCAAAGGCTGGATTCCATTTAGAAAGCAGCAGCGTATGCCACAGGCGGCCCACACGCCCATTTCCATCAGCAAAAGGATGAATCAGTTCCAATTCATAATGGAACACACAGCTGCGAATGAGCATGTGAACCTCACTAGTCTTTACCCAGTCCAGCAACTCCATGACCAGATCAGGAACATATTGTGGAAGCGTACCGAAATGTAGGACATGTCCTTCGCTGTCTACCACTCCTACAGGTCGTGTTCGGAACATGCCTGATTCCTCGACTAAGCCCCGAGTCATAATGCCATGGGCAGTCAACAGGTCGTCCACCGAATAAGGATCAAGCTCATCAAGCCGCTCATAAATTTCATAAGCATTTTTGACTTCAGCAATATCCTTGGGTGGAGCCAGGACATGCTTCCCATTCAGTACGGCTGTTACCTGCTCCAAGGAAAGGGTGTTCTGCTCAATTGCCAACGACCCATGTATGGTACGGATTCGATTGCTACGGCGCAAAGTAGGATTTGAAGAAAGCGCGTCTGTCACATTCAGTTTTCCGAGCAGTTCGGCGATTTCCGCTACATAGTCAATCATCTGGTTTGTGATTTCAAAAGGAGGCTTTTTGTTTCTCATTACAATACCTCATAATCGAAATAGAGTGATTTTATTATATCATGCATCGCTCATTTCATCAATCAAAAATAGTGCATCGTTTGAGTGATGCTCCCTTTGGAGAAACAAAACAAGGCCGTGGATTTTTCCACGGCCTTGTCATACATAACGGATTTTGAGTCTGCTTCGTCTGACCATGTGCCTGGTGGCCATAGTAACATAAGATCACCAACATTAGGAAAGGCGGTTTTATGTATGGTTGCTGGACACTTGCGTGTGCAAAATGGATATTGGCAGATGATTTTATCTTATAAAGATAGCACCGGAAAACGGCGAACAAAATCGGTGACGACCCACTTGAAAGAAAAAGGAAACAAACGGCGGGCAGAGGAGATGCTGCTGGATCTGCGCAGAGCATTTACGAAAGAACGGCAACATGCCCTACAACATGGGCCCATGTTTTCCGACTTTATGCGAGATTGGCTGGCACAAATTTGCCCCACCGTAGCACCTACAACATTTGCCTCTTACTGTCGGGTTGTCGAACAATCCATTGTGCCATACTTTGAAGAAAGAGAGATTACACTTCAGGCTCTGACAACCGGGGACATCACAAACTATTATGACTGGCTGCTTCACAAAGGACTTTCCCCAACCAGTGTTTTGCGCCATCATGCCAACATTCACACTGCATTAGAAAAGGCAGCTGCTCTTGGCCTAATTGAAGCAAATCCGGCAAGGCAGGCGTCCAAACCGCGCAGGGCTGACTTTTTGCCGCAGACCTATTCCGCCGAGGAAGCTTCCCAGCTTTTGACCCTACTCCATGGACAAACTCTGGAGCTTCCTGTGGCATTGGCTCTGGTGTTCGGTCTACGACGCAGTGAGGTACTGGGACTTCGCTGGGAAGCCCTGGATTTGGAACGTAAATTGCTCTATGTCCGCTGTGCAGTCACGCAAACGTCTTTGCATGGAAAAAGCAAAGTGCACAACCGGGAGGTATTGAAGCGAAAGGCAAGTTATCGCACCTTGCCCATTCCGGAAAATATGCTCCCCCTATTACGCCAGTATCAGCGGGAAAGCGGTTGGCTTTGCTTAGACGAGAGCGGTGTCCCTTTCCGTCCCAATCAGTTGAGCCGCCGCTTTCAGTCTTTTTTGCAGAAAAATAACCTGCGGAAGATACGGTTTCATGACCTGCGACATAGCTGTGCCGGGATTTTGATTTCCTCTGGGGTTCCATTGCTGGAAGTGCAGCAGTGGCTGGGACACAGCACCTATCAAACGACTGCGGATTTATATGTCCACCTTGATTTTTCAACCAAACTCAAAAGTTCCGAAACCATCAACACAATTCTTGAAAAGGAGCAAAAACCATGAAATTACCGGACATTCACGATTTCAGTACTACCGCCCTATACCAACAAGCAACACAAATCCTGCACAGTTCACAGACGTTCTCTATCGAGGAGGAAGCCCCAAACGAATTTGCGGCATTGTTTCAAACCGAAAAAGAGCTTCTCCAAATCCGCTTGCAGCTGGATGATGACCTAACCATACAATCCATCCTCAGCAGCGCCAGTGACGGGTGGATTCGTCCTTATGTATTCGCTGTCTTGATTGCAACGGATTCTATGCGAGGATATGATGTATCCGATTGGGACGCAGTCTGTGCAAATACTTCCTCTATTTCGTAAGCAACTCTCATCGCCACTCGAACGGGTGGCGATTTTTTTATGCCTTTTTCAATGGACAGGCAATGCATAGAGGATTTGCACATATTCTTTTCTATATCGTAAAGGAGGATGATACCATGCCGAAAAACGCCCTTGTTGTACGTTGTGTTTTTGAGTCAGCCGAGAGAGCACTGCCGGAGCTTCTGGAAGAGTCCTTTCGGCTGTATCTTCACCGCATCCTTGCTGGATATGGAAAAGTCACGATACAATAATGTCGATGAATGGCCGCTTATCTCAGGAGGTATGGTATGTACTTAGAGATAAGCAACCCCATGGATTACCATGTGGCTTTATACATCAGACTATCGAAGGAGGATGAAAACGAAGGACCATCCCAAAGTGTTCAGAACCAGGAATCTCTGCTGCGGGAGTTTGTGCAGCAGCACCGGCTGTCCGTCTTTGACACTTATGTGGATGACGGATGGAGCGGCACCAGTTTTGACCGTCCCAGTTTCCAGCGGATGATTGGCGACATTGAGACAAAAAAGGTCAATATGGTCATTACCAAGGACCTTTCCCGTTTGGGCCGTGATTATATCATGACCGGCCACTATATGGAGCGGTACTTCCCAGAACACCGGGTGCGATACATTTCCCTGCTGGACGGCATTGACACCGGCGTAGACTCCACAGCCAACGACATTACCCCATTCCGTGCCATCATGAACGACATGTACGCCAAGGACATCTCCAAGAAGATCAAGAGCGTCAAGCGGGATAAGCAGCGGAAAGGGCAGTTCATCGGCGGCAAGCCCATGTACGGGTACAAGATGCACCCCACCGAGAAAAACAAGATCGTCATTGACGAGGAAGTAGCTCCGGTGGTGCGGCGGATCTTTGCCCTGGCTCTTTCGGGTATGAGCTGCCGCAAAATTGCGACCACGCTCAACGAAGAAGGCATTCCAACACCAGCCACCTATTGCGGCTGGAAAGTTGGAAATCCTGGCCCCTACACCGGGCTGTGGAGCAGCGAGCGGATCTCCGAAATGCTGAAGAACGAGACCTACATCGGTAATATGGTGCAGGGACGTATGGTGAAGATCAGCTACAAATCCAAGAAGTGTCTGAGGCAATCACCGGAAAACTGGGTCGTAGTGGAAGGAACGCATGAGCCCATCATTGACCCGGAGACATTTCAAAAGGTACAGATGCTGGTAAACAGCCGCAAGCACACCCGAAGCCGGACCTATGACTTCTTGCTGAAAGGGCTGATTTTCTGTCACGAGTGCGGCTACCCCATGGCGGTACTCAACCGCAAAAATGCTGCCGGAGAGGATCGCCTGTTCTTTGTCTGCCGAACCTACCAGCGTTTTACCAAAGCTGGTGTTTGTACCTGTCACTCCATCAAGGAAGAAACGGTGAATGAAGCCGTGCTTGCCAAGGTGCGGGAGGTCTGCCAGACCTATCTGAATCCTGACCGGCTGAGCCCGATTGCGCAAGAAGTCGTGGAGAACGCCAGCAAGGAGTCCAGCTGTGAAGCGGAGATGCAAGCGCTGCAATCTAAAATCACCGCTCTGACTACCAATCTGGATCAGATGTACATGGACCGGCTGAATGGGCTTCTATCGGAAGAGGACTTCCAGCGCATCTATCAGAAGGTCAAGCTGGACCGCACAGTTCTGGAAGATCGGCTGAAGAGCCTTCAGGAACAGGCAAAACAGCCGGTGAACACCGAAGAAAAAGCCAAGGCACTGGTGAAACAGTTTCTGGACTCGGTACTGACCAGTCGGGAACTGCTGGTCAGCCTCATCGAGCGGGTGGAGCTGACCGAGGAAAAAGAGGTCATCATAAAATTCCGCTTCCACGAGCTGGAGGCGATTTCTTAGAGGGCATCGTTTACAATAGGCGTGTCGCTATGTATCCCGCCTGGAAACCCACGCCCTGGAAGAAATCCGGGCGCAGTGGGAGCTGTAAAAGGCGCGTGCTGCCTTTTTGCCCCAAGACTTCACACAAAATCGAGGAGCGCCGGCCTTTTCCCCGCTCCACAAAAAAGACGGGCTGAGAAACAAGGTTCTCAGCCCGTCTTTTTGCGTCATTTGTTTGCGGGAGGCGCGTTCGCCTCCCGGCAGCATTCCATCCTCCGGCGGATCTGCGTTGAAAAAGCCGGCAGGTGCAGCGGTTTTCCCCGCCGGACCCCTGCGGGGCCAAAATGCGGCCTGTTTTTCTCAAAGACAGGCGTTTTGGTGGATTTCCGGTCAGCCCAGATACTTGTAGATGGTGTACCGGCCTCGGTTTTGAGTCTTGCTGCCGTACTGGATGGCCTGCTGGGGGCACTCATGGAGGCACCGCAGGCACTGGCAGCAATTCCCGGTCCAGACCGGGGGCCGGCCGTCGGTGACGGTGATGGCGTGCGCCGGACAGTTCCAGGCGCACAGGCCGCAGCTGTTGCACCGGTCATCGGCGTGGAATGACTTGGTGTCCCGGGCGAACCGGTTGAATCCGGCGTTCACCACCCCCGACTTGATCCAGGCCATGGGCCCCTCTTTGACCCGATAGACTTTCTGACCGGCCAAAATTTCCCTGGCCATCCGCTCCATCTGCCAGGAGGCGTCCGCCAGTTTCCGCCGGACGGCGCCGTCGCTCTCCACGTCCTCGGCCAGGATATAGTTGTTGGGCATCACCAGGCTGTAGCTGCTGTCCAGCGGGCAGACCGCCGCCAGCTTTTTCAGGGCCAGGCCGGCCTCCGAGCCGCAGGTCCCCACGCCAAAGGTGAAGGCTCCCGTCCGGGGCAGGTTTTGGGCAAACTCCATCACCATCTGGGGCGGGCCCCAGGCATACACCGGGAAAACCAGGCCGATGCGGCTCTCCCCCTGCAGGTCGGGCAGATTGTCCATCCGGGCCAGGTCACAGACCTTGTCGCCGGTATAGGACGCCAGCTGCTGCGCAGCCCACCGGGAATTTCCGGTGCCGGAAAAGTAAAAAATCATCCTTGCTGTCCTCCTGTTCCCGCCGCCTCCGCCGGGCGGATCTCCTCCCCTTCTGCCGGGCCGGGGGCCGGCAGGGTGAAGGTAAAGCAGAACCACCGGTCCCTGCAGCTGAGGGTATACTCGCCGCCCCAGCGGTCCAGCACACCGCAGACGTTCACCAGGCCCATGCCATGGCCGGGCCCGGTCTTGGTGGTGGGCGGCAGGGTGCCGCCGGGCCAATCCAGATCCTGTTCCACCCGGTTGCGCACCGACACAATATATTCCTCTCCGGTGCGGCGGATGCGGAGGGTGATCTGGGGCGGGTCGGCCCGCACCGCCGCCTCCACCGCATTGTCCAGCAGGTTGCACATCACCGTCACCAGGTCGGTGTTCCGCAGCGGAAAGCTGCGCAGATCGCACAGGTCAAAGTGGAGCATCACCCCTTTTTCGGCGGCCTGATGATACTCCTTGCTCAGGAGGGCATCCATCAGGGGGTTGTGGGTATCCACCACCGCGGTCCCCGCCGAAATCTTCTGGGAGACGCTGGCCAGGTAGGCCCGGGCCCCCTCCATGTCCTGCTGCTCCAGATAAAAATGGATTGCATCCAGGTGGTTGGTGAACTCATGGGTCAGCCGCCGCTGGGTCTGGTAGGATTCCATCAGAGCGTCGGCCCTCTCCTGTTCCATTTCCATCCGGCTCTGGGCCCGGCTGGCCCGCAGGGTCTGGCCGCTGAACATGGTCAGCAGCACAAAATACACCGCCACCGACAGCAGCAGCCCCACACACAGCAGCAGCATAAAGCTGTATTCATCCGAAACCTGGTCAAAGGCCGCCAGCAGCACATTCATGGCGGCGGCCACGCAGAGGTAGATGTCGGCCACCAGCCGCTGGCGGGGCTCAACGTATACCACAAACTTTTTCATCCCGCGGACGGCAAGCCAGACCAGCAGGTTCAGCACCACGTCATAGGCCAGGATGGAAAAGGGCATGGGCCACACGTCCGCCAGCCGGACGCCCCAGAATGTGGCCGCCAGCGAGGTCATGACGTTTTCATAGCCCAGCACCGTCACCCCGCAGACCACCACCGAAAAGAACTTTTCCAGCAGTTTCCCGCCGAACAGCAGGGACGCGGCCGCAAACCGCAGCCCGTTGAAGGTCAGCGACCAGGGGGAGTATGGGACATAATCCCCCCACAGAAACTGGGAGATCATCCACAGACCCATGGCCAGAGCGGCGGCCCGCCGGCAGGACAATCTGCCGCGGCCCAGCATGGCCGCCTCAATCTGGAGCACCGCCAGGAATTCCCCCGCACAGGGCAGATACATCAGCCACTGTTTATCCATTGCCAAATCGCCCTTTCCACTCCAGATAGGTGCCCCGGATCGCGCCGTATCCGGCCCGGCTGACGCTCAGCTCCACCTGATTTTCCATCTGGACTTTATAGCCCAGAATCTTGTGAATATACCGCATATTCACCACGGCGCTCCGGCCCACCCGCAGGAATCCGCTGCGGTACAGTTCCTCCGGAAGCTCGGACAATTTTCCGTAATAAATGCACAGCGGTTTATGGGGCGTCTCTCCAAAGACCATCACCCGGCGGCCTTCGCTTTCCAGAGAATAAATCCGGTCATAGGGAATCCGCACCACTTCCCGGTTGACCTCCACCACCAGGGCCTTCTGGCTGATGAACAATTCGGTATAAACTTCCTCCAGGCAGACCGGCAGGGTCTGGCGCAGCGACTCCTTCAGCAGATACCGGAAGGCGCTGACGGTATATCCCTGGGTGGCAAATTCCAGATAGGCCGAGATATACACCAGCATGATGTCGTGATTTTTCTGTTTGAGGGTGCGGCCCAGCTGGATGCCGCTGGCGGTGATCAAATCCACATCCAGGAACGCCAGCTGATATTGTTCCAGATCCGGCAGGGCCTCTGCCTCCTCCGCACGGGTGCAGACCCGGGTCTGGACTTCCACCCCTTTTGTTCCAAAAAAAGAGGTCACCGCTTTTTGAATCCGCTCCCCAAAGGCGGGTTCATCGTCGCATATCAATATATTCATCATTCTTCCGCCAATCCCCTGTTTTTTGCAGTCACTTCCGGCCTGATCCGGCGCCGGCATCACGGTATTTTTTCAATAAAAATACACAATTCCGCCGCGGTTGTCAAGCGCCGGGCCGGGCCCCTTTTTCGCCGCCTTTTGGCTTTTGTTCCGACGAATGAGACTCAGGCACTGGCATCCGGCGTCAAACCGTGCTACAATAGCAGGGAACCACATCTTCCCGCCGGCCGCCGGAAGGCGCCGGCTTTTCACAACAGAAAGGAAACGACTATGAGAATTGCAGTTACCTATCAGGATGGTTTTGTTTTCCCCCATTTCGGCCACACCGCCCAGTTCAAGGTCTACGATGTGGAAAACGGCCAGGTGGTGCGCAGCCAGGTGGTCAGCACCAACGGCCAGGGCCACGGCGCTCTGGTGGGTCTGCTGAGCCAGCTGCAGGCTGACACCCTGATCTGCGGCGGCATCGGCGGCGGCGCACAGGCCGCCCTGGCCTCGGCCGGCATCCGCCTGTACGGCGGCGTGTCGGGCCAGGCGGACGCTGCGGTCCAGGCTCTGCTGGACGGCACCCTCAGCTACAATCCCGACGTCCACTGCGACCATCACGGCCACGAGCAGGGCCACAGCTGCGGCCAGCACGCCTGCGGCAGCGAGGAAAAGCACGGCTGCGCCGGCAACGGCGGCTGCCACGCTGAGTAATCCCTCTTTCACCCACAGAAAAACCCCGGCCTGGAACGCCCAGGCCGGGGTTTTTTGCTTTGTTTGCTTAAGCGTAAAAACAACCCCCGGCTCTGCCGGGGAGTGTAGAAAAATTACATATAAAAAGACCTTCTGGTAAAATAAGTCTGCGGTCGGCCAACTGCAGAAAAATACCAG
>NZ_NFHK01000015.1:0-59701 GCF_002161315.1 Faecalibacterium sp. An77 | reverse complement strand
AACCCGCCAACCCGCCCTCAGCGGTATCCCCCGCGGCTGCGCCGCCGCCCCCGGTCGGGGGCTGGGTACCATGGGCGGAGCGGCCGGAAAGGCAGGGCGGGGGAGGTACCGCACGGCCTAGAGGAGCCCCCCATCCGGCCCTGCGGGCCACCTTCCCCGATGGGGAAGGGCGTACCACGACGCCCGGCGGAATCCGGGAGGCTGGAAGGTACCGCATGGTCTAGCGGAGTCCCCCCTCTGTCGCCTGCGGCGACAGCTCCCCCGATGGGGGAGCAAGCCCGCCTCGTCCCGGACGGCCCGGCAGGCCGCCGCAAAGAACAGCCACGGCAAAGGCTGAAACAGAGCCTCAGAGCCGCCTGCCGGCCGAAATAAGGCAACAACACACCTTTCCATCAAAACCAAACACAAAGCCCCGTCTCCGGTCAGGAGACGGGGCTTTGCTTGCTATGGGGAAGGTAAGATTCTTATATGGATGGCCTGCATCACCAGAACCAATACCTCTTCTTTACCACGATATACACCACCACGATGGCCAACAGGGCCACGCCTGCGGCGATCATTGCGTAGATGTTTACGTGGACGAACGTCAATGTGTCGTTGGTCAGCAGATAACGGCCCGCCGTGTCGGTGGTGACCACGCTGTCGGAATAGCTGTTCAGGTACTGCCACTGGTCGGTGGCGGTGTTGTACAGGTACAGGCGGCCATAGCTGGCGTTTTCACCGGTCATGGTCACGCTGACGGTGCAGGGCATGGCCCCGCCCTCGTTCAGGGTGAACTCCAGACCGTTTTCCTCGGTGCTGGGGGTGAACACCACCGCGGTGTTGATGGTGTTCTGGGTGTTCCGGATATCGGTGCCCTTGATGGTCAGGATATAGCCTTCGCCGGTGATGTTCATGGTCTTGCCGGTACGGCGGAGCGCGTTGAGCATCTCGGAGGTGATGAGGGGGATATCCGCCTGGTTCAGGTTGACAACTTCAATCTGGGCGTCGTTGATCTGCTGAATGATGGGATCATCCGAGACGGTTTCGCCGCTGGATGCGCCCCCTTCATCGGTTTCGGAGCCCGAACTGCTGGAGCTGCTGGATGCGCCGCCCCGGTTGACAATGACCGTCACCATGCTGGAGGAATCCCCGTTGGAGACGATGATGGAGGTGGAACCGGTGCCCACCGCCGTGACGGTGCCGCTGCCGGAGACGGTGGCCACGCTCTTGTCACTGGAGCGGAAGGTCAGGCCCTGGGGCGCGGTGGAAGGGGTCACGCTGCCGGTGATCTGGGCGGTTTCGCCGGGCTTGAGAACCAGATAGTTGGTATTCAGGTGGATGCCGTCGGTGGGGATATAGACCTTCACGTTGATGGTGCGGACGATATCGCCGCAGGTGACGGTGATGGTGGCGCTGCCCTTGCCCACAGCCGTAACACGGCCGAAGTTGTTGACGCTGGCCACCGCCTCATTGGAGGAGGTGAAGGTCACGGTGGCGGTGGCGGCGGCCGAGCTGGGGCTCACCGACACCGAAATGGTGGCGGTATCGCCCAGGGCGATCTCCTCGGAGGAAATAGCCGCATCCATATCCGAAACCACCGTGGAGGGATCGGGTACAACGTTGATGTCGTAGTAGATGGTCACCCCGCCGGCGGTGGCCGAAACGCGGGTGGTGCCCACCGATGCGGCGCCGATCAGGCCGTCCTGGCCCACCTGGACAATGCTGATGTCCTCGGAGGCAAAGACCACGTCCTTGTCGGTGGCATTCTCGGGCATGACCGTGGGTTTCAGCTGCTGGGTGGTGCCCACCACCATCTCGGCGTCGTATTCGCCGGGCTCAATGCTCTCGACCTCCACCCGCTGAAACGGCCATTTGATGGAGGGCAAACTTACTGCGGCGGCAGGCATGGCCGCGCTGACTGTCAGGGCAGTCAGCAGCAGAATGGCCGACAGCCGTTTTGCAAAAAACTTCATGTTATACCTCGTTGCGGGCAGATTTAGGCAGCCAAACCGGGAGAGACCCGTTCTGCCCGCGGACCGGTGCCGGCGGGCAAAACCACCTACAGGGGGAATTTTCGGCGAGGGGGAGGACGGTTTGGGTCCTTCACCGCTCGCCGGAAATGCATGACATGGAATCGTACCGGATCAGCGCACCAGGACGCCCAGAGCCTCCAGCGCGTACTGGAAGTAGGTGACCTCGTCGTACTGGACGCGGGCGGTGACGCTCATACCGTTGGACAGGTCCACCTGGTCGCCGCTCTTGCTGATCAGGTAGGTGCTGTCGGGACGGACGGTCACCTTGTAGAAGGAGGTGCCGTTGGAGGAGGTCACGTCGCTGTCGATGGCGGTGACGGTGCCGGTCAGGGTGCCGTAGGCGGTCTGGGCCAGGCCGGTGATGGCGATGGTGCAGGGATCGCCCACCTCAATCAGGGGACGGTCGCTGAGGCCGGCATAGGCCACGATCTCATAATCCGAGTTCTCGCTGGCGACGGTGGCCAGGACCGAGCCAGCCGACAGAACCATGCCCACGCTGTAGGGAGTATCCATGTGGATGACGCCGGAGGTGGGCGCGTAGATATAGTAATCGTTGGCGCCGGTGCTCAGGGCATCCAGCTGGGACTGCAGGTTCTCGATGTTGGCCTGCACATTGCTGACGTTCTGGGCCGCAGACTGCAGGGCCGAGTAGTAGATCTGCTCCAGCTCGCTCTGGTTCTGCTCCATCAGGGACTGGATCTGCGCCTCGGTGTAGCCGGCGGCGCGGTAGGCCGACGAGTCAAAGGTGTGCTGGGCAACCTGGCTCTGGTAGTTCTCGTACTGATAGTAGTAGGTCTGGTCGGCCGGGTCGCTCTCGCTGAAATAGTTGGTGTTGTCCTGGATGGACTGAATCAGCTTGTTGTACTGGGCCAGCTGGGTCTGGTAGATGGCCATCTGGTTTTCCAGCTGACTCTGCTGGATATCCAGGTCGGTGCTCTTGACGTGGGCAATCAGGTCGCCCTGCTCCACGTAGCTGCCCTCCGAGATATTCAGCTCGGTGATCTGGCCTGAATAGGAGGACATAATATAGGTCTTGTTGGCCGACTGGACGGTGCCCGACAGCTGGGCGATATAGATGCGGGGGGTCACGGTACTCCAGGCCACAAGGCCGATCATCAGCGCCGCCACAATCAGGATCAGAGCGTACCCGTAGGGGGGCAGCTTCTTCTCCATCATAATCCGGCGGTCCTGCAGATCGTACAGATTGGTGACACGAATGTTGGTCATAGGGTTATTCCTTTTCCATAAAGACGTCGACAACGCCTTCATCGTCGTCCTGATTGACAAAAATGCTGTACACGCTGCCCGAGAGCTTGATGTCATGCTCAAAAGCATAGATGTTCAGCTTCTGGGCGGCCAGGTCGTTGCGGTTCATGGGACCCATAAAGCGGGCGTACAGGCAATCTTTCACCCGCAGGACGGCGTCCATGTGGTACTGGGGGTCCAGGCGGGGAATCATCTGGTTGGCCTGGCGCAGCAGATACATCTGGGGCTCCGGATTGGGGCCTTTGGTGACCAGAATGTGCTGCACCAGCGGTCCGATGGGCTGGGCGTTGTGGCTGCGGACGAAGTTCTCCATCTGGGTCACAATCAGATTGATGTTGGCAAACTCCTCGGGCATGATGCGGCGGCTGAGCACGTTGGTGAGCTTGAGGGTTTTGCTTTCACTTACTTGAATTTCATGCATAATGATTCACCTGTTTTATTGTAGTGTATTGCCCCTGCACTTCGTCCCTCTGGCCGCACAGGCCGCGCCCGTCCGCCGCAAAGGGGGCGGGGCAGGGGCCATGCGGGGCGCAGCAGGCAAAAGCCGGCTGTGACCTTGGTTTGCTTAAATCGCTCACAGTCCGCTTTTGCCTGTCGCATCCACTGGGATGGAACAGACAAGTTTCAGGGAAAATTTGGGTTGCAAAAAAATAAGGTGCGCCAGGAGGGACTTGCCTCCTGGCACACCATAACGAGGCATTTTGATCTGCCCCAACCCCGTGGGGCGGGGTCAGACTAAAATACACTTGCAATCGAGATTAGAGCTGAAACACCAGCTTAGGCAACCTTCTCGCCATCAACACCGATGACACCAGACTGCTTCACCTTAGCATCGCCAATACCCAGGGTGTAGATGGTAGCGAGACCGCCCACAACCTGCATAGCGCCGTTCAGGAAATTCATGCCGGACAGCTTGGAGCCGATGCTATCAGAGATAGCACCGAAAGCATAGTTGGTACCGAAAGCGGTGCCCAGAACGGTGCTCACAAAGTTGCTCATGAAGCTGTTGCCAACAATCTTGATGACGTTGATGCTGAAGGTGCGCCAGTTTTCGCTGGTCATGACAGCGGGCAGAACGTTAGCGATCACGCCGCCGCCAGTGACATAAGTCAGCTCATCCTCTGCCATTACTGCGTAATTTGCAGGAAAGGTCATGATGAACCACCTTTCTTAAGTTGGAATGAAATCTGACTTAATTACAGAGCGAAGGTCACAACGCTGTCGGTGTGCTTGGTCTTAGCATCGCCGGTGCCCAGGGTGTAAACAACAGCCAGGCCGCCCAGGGTGCCCATGATCTTGTTCAGAACAGAAGCGTCGCTGGTGTAGTAGCCAGAGATGCTGCCGTCCTTGCCAAACAGGGTGTCATTGCCCCAGTTGCCGCCGAACATAACGCCCAGAGTAGCGTCAACAACCTTGGTCATGAAGCTGTTGCCAACGATCTTGATCAGGTTGGTGTTGAAGGTCTTCCAGTTGCCCTCGTTCATGATGGGGGCGAAGCAGTCGATCAGAGCGCCGCCGTTAACGTAGGTCATTTCGTTCTCTGCGATAACAGAGTAGTTTGCAGGCATCATCATAATGAATTACTCCCTTCAAATGATTGAAACGAAAAAATGTGTCGATTGCCGGTCGGTTGCGCAACCGTCCGGAAACCATTTATGTAACCAGGTGCGCACCTGGTTGCACCGTCAATAGGTTATCGAGTCGTCATCATCCTCATCATCCGAGGCGGAGACTGTCTCAACAACCGGCTTGGGCTCTTCGCGCTTGCGGAAGATACCCTGCTGCAGGTTCCACAGAGCGTAATACTTGCCCTGCTTTGCCATCAGCTCATCGTGGGTACCGCGCTCTGCAATGTGGCCTTCGTCCATGACGATAATCTCGTCACAGCCGCGCACAGTGGAAAGGCGGTGGGCGACAATCAGCATCGAGCGATCGGCCAGCTGGTTGTAGATCATGTCAAAAATGGCATTTTCTGTTGCAAAGTCGAGGTTGCTCGTGGATTCGTCCAAAATATAGAGGTTTGAGTTCTTCAGGAACGCACGGGCCAACGCAATGCGCTGCTTTTCACCGCCCGACAGGCCGTTGCCGGCTTCTTCCAGGTAGGTGTAATACTGCAGCGGCAGTTTGCGGATAAAGTCATGTGCATCCGCCTTCTTGGCCGCCTCCTTGACCTCATCCACCGTCGCGTCAGGGCGCGAAATGCGGATATTGTCAAGAATGGTCTTGCTGAAAAGCTCAATGTTCTGCGGGACATAGGAGATAGCGCGGCGGACCGAGTCATTGGTGTACTCGTCCAGGTTCACGCCATTCACCCGGATCTCACCCGATTCCGGCTCATAATACTTGAGCAGCATCTTGGTGATGGTGGATTTGCCGCTGCCCGACGAACCGACCAGCGCCACCTTCTTCCCTGCGGGAATGGTGAAGGACACATGATCCAGTGCGGGGGTGCGGTTGCCGTAGCGGAAGGTCACATCGCGGAATTCGATATCGCCCTCCATCCGTTCGAGGTCGGTGTGTTCCTGCTCGTCGGACTGCTCGGTCTCATAGTCCATGATCTCAGTCAGACGCTTCATGGAGATGGAGGCTTCCTGGATCTGGAGCTGAAGATTGACAAGGTTGCTGACCGGGCTGGTAAAATAGCTGGACAGGGTACTGAACGCCATAAACGAACCCAGGGTCATATCTCCCTGCAGGACCTGCGAGATGCCGACGTAGGTGGTCAGCATGCTGAAGCCCGTGGAGATCAAAGTGGTAATCAGCGTCTGGGTGGTGGAGAGTTTGCTGGACCGGATGCTGATTTTCAGGCTCTTGATATATTCCCGTTCCAGCCGCTCCAGCTCGTTGTCCTCACCTGCGTTGCACTTGATGGTCTCGATGCCGCGCAGGCCCTCGATCATCTGGCTGTTCAGGATGGACGCCTGCTGCATCGTCTCTTCGTTGATCTTTTTGTAGGGACGCTTATACACCAGCACCAGCAGGATGCTGACCAGCGTCATGAACAAAGCGATGGAGAAGAGGGTGGCGTTCATCTTGAACAAGATGACGCCGGTGATGACAGCCATCGAAATATCCATAACCAAACTCAGCGCAACGCTGGTGAAGATGGATTTGATGGTGTTTGCGTCGGAGTAACGGGTGGTGATATCACCGGTCTTGCGTGTGGCAAAGAACTTCATGGGCAGCTTGTAGATGTGCCCAAAGTAGCCCAGCATCATCGGGATATCAATTTTAATGGACAGATGGACCAGAATCCACTGCCGCACGAAGGTGACAAGTGCAGAGGTTATGTTGACGACGCTGAACACCAGAACCAGTGTCAGCAGCAGGTTTTGCAGCCCGTAGGGGAGCACCTCGTCCATCAGGATCTTGTTGAAGAGGGAAGAGGCAATACCCAGGATGGTCAACAGAACCGAACTGAGAATCGCGTAGGCGAACAGCTTCTTCTGCGGCCAGAGAAGATTCACATACCGCTTGAAGATGCTGCCCTGTTCAACCTTGCCCGGCTGGAAATCAGCGGTGGGGTTGAGCAGCAGAAGAACGCCGGTAAAGTTCTTGTAGAACTCGTCGAGGGTCATCTTTTTCAGCTCGGTGGCCGGATCACCCACGACAACGTATTCTTTGTCCTTGTACTTTTTGCCGGTCTTTTCGGCTTCCTCCTTGGCGGAGTTCACATCCAGCATATGCTTGCGGCGTGCACCCTCGTCAGGGATGGTTGTCTTTTTGAATACGACCACAAAGTGGGTCAAGCCCTGGTCGGTAATCTCCTGCGCAATGCAGGGAAGAGAAAAATCACTTAAGAAGTTCTCGCGATCAACCCGAACGGCAGCTGAGGTGAACCCCAGTTCGTTGGCAGCTTTCTGCAAGCCTACGAGGTTGGTGCCCTTCAGGTCTGTGCCCATCATGTCACGCAGCCGCGTGATCGTGATTTCCTTTTTGTAATGGAGGCACACCATTGCGAGGCAGGCAGCCGCGCAGTCTGTGGTGTCGTGCTGCCGCACATAAGTATAGCGCATAGATGGTTCCTTTACAAGAGATTCGCCCGGCGAACGCCATGGTCTCTTTACAATGTATTTTTATTTTGTTCACACGGGACTATGGACACATTCTATCATATTCTGCCCGAATTCACAAGAGGAAAATTGCTCCATCCTGTACGAATGTAGGTCAAAACACGGCTTTTCAGGCCCGCCCGGCATGAAACAAAAGGAGAAAACCCCTATAGCAGCACGCAGTCCTCTGCTTTGCCCTGCCCTGCGGAGAAACAGGACAAAGCAGAGGTCAGCTGCTATCAAAAGAAGGGAGCGCCTACCCTTTGATCAAGGTGCTGCGGCTTTAAGGCGCCTGCCGGCTCTTAAAGCTCATGTGTAGTTTACCACAATGCGACAGCTTCTTCAAGGGGCCAATGTTAAATTCAAGGAAAAAAACAGTGTTGTTTACGCCAAAAATCGGGCGTTGAATTGTACGGAATATACAAAAAATGGCACAGATCCTGTGATCTGTGCCCGAAGCGCCTCTTGCCTGACTCGAACAGGCGACACCCTGATTAACAGTCAGGTGCTCTAACCGACTGAGCTAAAGAGGCATATCAAAGTTTGCAAGCGATATTATAGCGCAACCGAAAGGATTTTGCAAGGGGTTTTGTGAAAAAGATGATTTGCCCTGCGGGAAGGGGGCCGGCCGGGCGAAAAGGAGCCGTTTTTCTGGTTCGCCGCTTTTCCCGGCCGGGGAGCGGTATGCTGGATGTCAGGGGCGATGCACCGTGAAAGTTTTGTACATAGACGAATTGCTCTTGACCAATTTTGCCGCAGCGGCGGCCTTTCTGCTGGCGGCGGGGCTGCTGGCGGGGGTCCGCTGCAGCGGGCCGCGGCTGGTGGCGGGGGCGGCCCTGGGGGCGGTCAGCTGCCTGGTGCTGCTGGCGCCGCCCATGGGATTTGGGCCGGCCCTTCTCTATAAGATAGGGACCGGCGCGGGGGCGGTGGCGCTGGCCTACGGCTGTCCCGGGGCGCGGGTATTCCTGCGGCTGGGCGGGTGGTTTCTGGCTTTGAACCTGCTGCTCACCGGGGCGGCGGCGCTGGCGCCCCAGGCCCACACCGCCAACCTCACCGCCTATATGGACATCACGCCGGGGCGGCTTCTGGCCGGGACGGCGGCGGTGTACCTGGCGGTGCGGGCTCTGCTGAGCTTTCTGGGCCGGCCGGGCCAGGCGGCGGTGCCCGCCGTGCTGGAGCTGGGGAACGCCCGGGTGAAGGTGACCGCCTTCTACGACAGCGGCTTCACCCTGGCCGACCCGGTGGCGGGCCGGCCGGTGGTGCTGGTGCGGTACGATGCCGTCCGCACGGCCCTTCCCGAGGCCCACCGGGCCTGCCTGGACGCCGTCTTTGCCGGGACGGGGGAGCCGCCCGACCCGGCCCTGGGAATGCGGTACCTGGTCTGCGGCACCATCGCGGGGCGGACCCTTCTGCCCGCCCTGCCCGCTGCGGCCCTGATCCGTCAGGCCGGGGGCCGCACCTGGAGCCAGACGGGGCTGCTGGCGGCTTTCTGCCCGGGGGGCGCCGAGGAGGGCTGGACCCTCCTGCTGGGGTCGGACCTGGCGGGCCGGATGGGATTATCCTGAGAATAAGGGGGACATCGGAATGCTGAAATGGATTCTCAAAGCGTGGCAGAGGCTGTGGGCCCGGGCGGGAGCCTGGGGCGCGGTCCACTATCTGACGGGCGGGCCCAGCCTGCCGCCGCCCCTGACCCCCGAGGAGGAAAAGGAGCTGCTGGGCCGGATGGCCGCCGGCGACGCGGCCGCCCGGGATGAACTCATCACCCACAATCTGCGGCTGGTGGTGTACCTGTCCAAAAAGTTTGAATCCAGTGGGGTGCCGTCGGAGGATCTGGTGTCCATCGGGACCATCGGCCTCATCAAGGCGGTGAATACCTTTACCATGGAGCGGAACATCAAGCTGGCTACCTACGCCAGCCGGTGCATCGGCAACGAGATTCTGATGTACCTGCGCAAAACCTCCAACCGCCGCCAGGAGGCCAGCATCGACGAGCCCCTCAACGTGGACAGCGACGGCAACGAGCTTTTGCTGTCCGACGTGCTGGGCACCGACGAGAACCAGGTGGGCCAGCGGCTGGAACAGGACGCCGAGCGGGCGGTGTTGCGCCGGTCGGTGGAGCGCCTCAGCGCCCGGGAACGGCAGATTATGGAGCTGCGGTTCGGGCTGGTGGACGGGGTGGAGCGAACCCAGAAGGAGGCCGCCGACGCCATCGGCATCAGCCAGAGCTATATTTCCCGGCTGGAAAAGCGGATCATCCGGGACCTGCGCCGTCAGCTCGAACAGGAGTAAGGAGGCGCGGTTTTCCAACCTTTATGGCATATCCTGTGAAAAAACGTGGAATGATTTGACAGGCCGCCCCCTGCATGAGCCGCAGGCAGGGCGGCCATACTTCCGGTAACACAAAGACCGGGAGGCACAGGATGTACAACAAGGTGGAGCTGTGCGGCGTCAATACCGCCGAGCTGCCCGTTTTGACCGAGGCGGAAAAACGTATCCTCCTCACCGCGGCCCGGGCCGGCGATCAGGCCGCCCGACGCCGGATGATCGAGGGGAATCTGCGGCTGGTGCTGAGCGTGGTACAGAAGTTTTCCCAGCGGAGCGAAAACCTGGACGATTTGTTTCAGGTGGGGTGTATCGGCCTCATCAAGGCCATCGACCATTTCGACCCCGGGCTGGATGTCCGGTTTTCGACCTATGGGGTGCCCATGATTGTGGGAGAGATCCGGCGGTTTCTGCGGGACAACAACGCCCTGCGGGTGAGCCGCTCCCTGCGGGATACCGCCTACCGGGCCATGCAGGCCCGGGAACAGCTGGAAAAACAGCTGGGCCGGGAACCCACCATGAAGGAAATCTGCGACACGGTGGGCCTGTCCCGGCGGGAGGTGACGGCGGCGCTGGAGTCGGTGGTGGAGCCGGTGAGCCTGGAGGAGCCGGTGTACAGCGACGGCGGCGACGCCATGTATATGATGGACCAGGTGCGGGACACCGACGGAGAGGACAGCTGGATCAGCGGGCTGGAGTTTCGCCAGACGGTGCAGGGTTTGTCCGACCGGGAACGCAAAATCATGGAGCTGCGCTACTTTCTTGGCAAAACCCAGATGGAGGTGGCCAAAGAAATCGGTATCAGTCAGGCCCAGGTGAGCCGGCTGGAAAAAAGCGCGCTGCAGCAGTTCCGCAAGATGGGGGAATCCTCCTGAACGGAATCCGAAAGCAGAAGCTGCCGCATGGGCCCGAAACCCGTGCGGCAGCTTTTCAGTGTCCGGCCTGCCCGGCGTGGTGCAGGCGGCTGTATTTTTCCCGCGTGGCGGCCCCGCCCCGCAGATGGCGCTCGGCCTTGTTGCGGGCCAGGATGGCCTTGACCTGTTCAAAAAGGCCGGGGCTGACCTCCCGCAGGCGGAACGCCACGTCCTTGTGGACCGTGGATTTGCTGAAGCCAAAGGCGGCCGCGGCCGCCCGCACGGTGGCGCTGTGCTGCACAATGTATTCTCCCAGCAAAACGGCCCGCTGTTCCGGGTCACCTTTCATACCGATCCCTCCGTTCACCTTTCTAAAAGGTATGAGGGACCCGGGGAGAATATGTACAGGCCGGGGGGATTATGCGTCGGTGGAGGCGAAGTAGGCCCCCGCCATCATGATGGGGGCCACGTCCTGGAGCAGCAGTTTGGACAACGGGGTGCTGATGGCGTAGAGGGCGGCGGCCAGGTGCTGGTCGCCGGTGCAACCCGGCGGGGCGGTTTTCTCTGGCAAAAGCGGCGGTTTTCTGGTATGATAGAGAAAAACCAAGGGAGAAAAGGGGCGTTTTGATGGGATTATGGATTGATGACGGCCTCCATGGGGCAGAAGGGGAAATTGTCTCCTTCCTGCTGGCGGGCCAGTCCAACATGGCGGGCCGGGGAGACCTGACGGCGGAGAACGCCGTCACCGCGCCCGACTGTCTGATGCTGCGGATGGGGCGCTGGCAGGCCATGAGCGAGCCGGTGAACGTGGACCGCGGGGTGCTGGAAGGGTCCAGTCCCCGCAGCGGGGCCTGTCTGGCAGCCAGCTTTGCGGCGGCCTTCCCCAAAGAAGGGCGGAAGGTGGGGCTGATCCCCTGCGCCGACGGGGGCACCACCATCGCCCAGTGGCAGCCGGGGGAGATCCTCTTTGACCATGCGGTGTTCCAGGCCCGGCTGGCCATGCGCACCTCCCGGCTGGGGGCCATCCTGTGGCACCAGGGGGAGAGCGACTGTCTGGCCCCCGAACAGCTGGAAGCCTATCCTGAACAGTTCCTCCGCACCATGGAGGGGGTCCGGGCCCAGCTGGGGGACCTGCCCATCCTGGTGGGGGAGCTGGGCTACCCCGAACACGGCTTCACCGGCACCCCCGCTCCGCTGCTGCGGGAGTTCAACCGCCGTCTGCCCGACCTGGCGGCCCGGATTCCCGGCTGCCGGGTGATTTCGGCCCAGGGCCTCACCTGCCGGGGGGACGGCCTCCATTTTGATACGCCTTCCCTGCGGACCTTTGGCCTGCGGTACCTGGAGGGCTACCAGGCCCTCGCCGCCCGCTGAGAAAATCGCACAACACACAAAAAACGCCTCCTGCACCGGTGGACAAACCCCGGGCAGGGGGCGTTTTCAGCAGGGGACGGCGGGTCCCTTCTATTTATATATAGGAACGGCTCAGACATGGAGGGCAATCCGGGTCATGGCGTCGAATTCCTTCTCCATGCCCTGTACCAGGGTGAACTGGGTCCGGGCGCGGTCCAGGTTCTGGTCGGGACGGCTGATCTTGAAGTAGTGGTCTCCCTCCAGATAGTCGGTCAGGAACCGGATGCCGCACTCCAGGGTCATCAGCTTGGCGCCCCAGGGCAGGCTCTTGCGCTCGGCCTCGGTCATGGCGCTGCCGGCGGCCGACAGATAGCCCTTGGTAAACACCTCGTACAGGTGGAGGCTGAAGTGGACCTTGCTCTGGTCGGGCTCGTCCTCGGCGCAGTCGTTGGCGCCGAACCGGATGGAGTCGCCGAAGTCATAGGCCGACAGGCCGGGCATGACGGTATCCAGGTCGATGACACAGATGCCCTTGCCGGTGGCCTCGTCGATCAGGACGTTGTTCAGCTTGGTGTCGTTGTGGGTGACCCGCAGGGGCAGCACGCCAGCGGCCAGCTGGTCCACCAGCACATGGCAGTCGGCCTCGTGGGCCCGGACAAAGGCGATCTCGGCGGCCACGTCCTTGGCGCGGCCCATGACGTCGGCGGCCAGGGCCTTCTCAAAGTTGGCGTAGCGGTTGGGAGTGTCGTGGAACCGGGCGATGGTCTCGTGCAGGGTGGCGGCGGGGTAGCCGGCCAGCTGGTTCTGGAATCCGCCGAAGGTCTCGGCCACAGTGTAAAAATCCTGCTCGTTTTCTACTTTCTGTAAACAGACCGTCCCCTCCACAAAGATGTAAGCCCGCCATGCGCCCCCTTCGGAGTCGGTGTAGTAGGGCTTGCCGTCCCGGGTGGGGATGACGTTCAGGGTTTCCCGGGCGGGGTCGCCGCCCCGGGCCAGAATCTGGCGGCTCAGGTAGCTGGTGACGCCGCAGATGTTCTCCATCAGCCCGGCGGGGTCGGTGAAGGTATCGGTGTTGATCCGCTGTAGGATAAAGCGCTTGCTTTTGTCCGCGGCCCAGACCGCAAAGGTGTCGTTGATGTGGCCCGCACCGTACCGCTCGATGTCGCCCGTGGCGCAGTCAAAAGCGAAAGCAGCGGCAGCCTGGTGCAGCAGAGCTTCTGTAATGGGTTTCATAATGCAATTCCTCCGTTTTTATTTTCAGCGCCGTGTGGGCGGCGCGGGACGCTGACCTTGCCGCACCTGGCGGCGGTATTCGTTGGGGCTGATGCCCTCGGCCTTGCGGAAACACTGGGAAAAGTAGCTGGGGGACGAAAAGCCCAGCAGCTCGCTGACCTGGGCCAGGGTGTGGTTGGTGTTGCCCAGCAGGTACTTGCTCTCCTCAATCCGGCGGCGGCTCAGGTAGGTGATGGGGGAGACCCCGTACTCCTTCTGGAAGGTGTGGGCCAGATAATACTTGTTAATATGGGCCAGGGCCGCCAGCTTGTCCAGGGTCAGATTTTCTTTGTAGTTGACGTCGATGTACCGCTTGATCTCGGCGCACTCCCGGTTGTCCGAGCGGGCCACGGTCTTTTGGATCTGGAGGGAGAGGGTGGTGGTGCGTACCAGCCAGATCAGCAGCACTTCCAGCAGGTCCTGACACACCGTCTCGTAGCCGTCCAGGCTGTGGTCCGCCTCGGCCAGCAGCATGTGCAGCAGGGTGCCCAGCCGCTCCCGGTGCTCCTTGCAGTTCAGGATGGCGTAGGGGGCGTCGGCGTTGCCGAACAGGACCTCGATGCCCGAGATCCCCAGCACCACATATTCCAGAGGGGCGGCGTTGAGGCTCAGCTCGGTGTGCTCCACCTGGGGGTTGACGATCACCATGTCGTCGGGGTGGACCGGGTACAGCTGCCCGCTGATGTAAAACTGGCCTTCGCCGCTGAGACAGTAGAACAGCTCGGTGCAGGAATGGGTGTGGGCCGTGCTGTTCCAGTCGCCGCCGAAGCGGCTTTTACTGATGTACAGCAGCCGGAATGCCTCCCGCGGGGCGGGGGCGTGGCTGATGTCAAAGCGGTCGGTGCTCATGAAAAACCTCCTGGCCGAAACCTCTAAAATGCGAAGCAATATTTATAAAAATAAGAGCAAGATTGCACTTTCCGTCCTGGCGGAAGCTCCGGAATTTGGTTTTATTATAGAGAATCCCGCCGCATTTTGCAAGGGCCAATTTCGGTCGGATTGTGCAGAGAAAATTCTGTGGTTTGTCACTTTTTTGTAAATATTTGACGGTATCAGTCCTATATAAGCAATATGTACAAAGTTGTTGGAAATTGCACAGCAATTTGACCTGTTGTATTTTACTGAAAGCAAGATTTCTAAAAAACGGAACAAGAATGCGCTTGTGAAACAAGTGGAAATCTTCTATATTGGGTACAGAGAAAAAGACGCGGCACCTGGCCGGACCTGTGCGGCCGCCCGTCTTGAACGGACAGGATAATCCAAGTTGGAGGATTGACTTATGAAACGCATTTCTCGTCGCAACTTTATCAAGATTGTGGGCGCTGGCGCAGCTGCCCTGGGCCTGGCCGCCTGCGGCAGCAGCTCGTCCAGCTCCACCGCCGCTTCGGGCGCTGCCTCCTCCGGTGCAGCCGCCCCCGCTGAGAGCATCAAGGTGGCCGCCATCGAGACCGCTTATGGTTCCGAGATGTGGCAGAAGGTGGCCGACGCCTTCACCGAGCAGACCGGCATCGCCGTGGAGCTGACCACCGACAAGAACCTGGAGGACGTCATCGGCCCCTCCATGCAGGGCGGCGACTACCCCGACGTGGTCCATCTGGCCACCGGCCGTGAGGCAGCCCTCACCGAGCAGTTCATCAAGGGCAACCTGATCGCCGACATCACCGACGTGCTGAGCATGACCGTTCCCGGCGAGACCGTGAAGGTCAGCGACAAGATCGCCGGCGGCTTCACCGACACCAGCCTGACCAACCCCTACAACGACGGCAAGACCTATCTGGCCCCCATGTTCTACAGCCCCTGCGGCCTGTTCTACAACGCCGCTTTCCTGGCTGAGAACGGCTGGGAAGTGCCCCAGACCTGGGACGAGATGTGGGAGCTGGGCGACGCCGCTCTGGCCGCAGGCACCTATCTGTTTACTTACCCCACCACCGGTTACTTTGACGCCTTCTTCTACGCTCTGATGTACGCAGCCGGCGGCCCCGAGTTCTTCGAGAAGGCCACCCACTACGAGGAGGGCATCTGGGATACCCCCGAGGCACAGACCTGCTTCGACATCGTGACCAAGCTGGCCACCTACACCAACCCCATCACCCCCGCCCAGGCCAACGATCAGGACTTCACCCAGAACCAGCAGCTGGTGCTGGACAACAAGGCCATCTTTATGCCCAACGGCACCTGGATCGTGGGCGAAATGGCCGAGGCTCCCCGCGCCGAGGGCTTCGAGTGGGGCATGACCGCCCTGCCTGCAGTCTCCGAGGGCGGCGACCGCTACAGCTACACCTGGTTTGAGCAGGCCTGGATCCCCGCCGGCGCAGAACACATCGACGCCGCCAAGCAGTTCCTGGCTTTCCTGTACAGCGACGTGGCCTGCGAGCTGTTCGCTGAGTCCAACGCCATCCAGCCTGTCCTGGGCATCGCCGATAGCCTGGAGGGCGACAACAAGCTGTTCTACTCCATCTACGACAACGGCGCCAAGGCTGCCATGGGCAACTTCGCCGCCTTCACCGCCATCCCCGGCATCGAGATCCGCACCGTCTTCTTCGATCCCGTCAACTCCCTGGTCTCGGGCAGCATCACCGAGCAGGAGTGGATCGACGGCATCAAGTCGGCCAGCGATCAGATGCGGGCCAACCTGGTGGAGTAATCCATCCTTTCCCAACCCAAGCCCTGCCCAGCGGGGGCGGTTAAGCCGCCTCCGCTTTTGATTTGAAAGGAGCGGTCCCCTGTATGAAGTCCAATAAGCGCCGCAGCCGCTTTCTGGTGCTGTGCGTCGCCCCGGCGACGATCCTGTTCTTTATCTTCATGATCCTGCCTACCCTGAACGTGTTCCGGATGTCGCTGTATGAGCGGGGGGCCTATTCTCCCAATGAGACCTTCGTCGGATTGAAAAATTTCCAGCAGCTGATCCATGATACCCAGTTCATCCGCTCGATGCAGAATATGATCCTGCTGGTGGTGGTGGTCACCATCGTCACCTTCGCCTTTGCCCTGGTCTTTGCGGCCATCCTCACCCGGGAGAAAATCAAAGGCCAGAACTTCTTCCGCATCGTCTTCTACATCCCCAACATCCTGTCGGTGGTTGTTATCTCGGGTATCTTCTCGGCCATCTACAAGCCGGAGAACGGCATGCTCAACAGCATCATCGGCCTGTTCCGGGACATGATCAACCCCATCCTGTGGAAGGGCGAAAAACTGGTTATTCCCTCCCTCATCATCGCCATGGTTTGGCAGGCGGTGGGCTACTACATGGTCATGTACATGGCGTCCATGGCGTCGGTGCCCGCCAGCCTGTATGAGAGCGCCAACCTGGACGGCGCCGGCCGGCTGACCCAGTTCTTCCAGATCACCATCCCCCTGATCTGGACCAACATCCGCACCACCCTGACCTTCTTCATCATTTCCACCATCAACATGGCTTTCCTGTTCGTCACCGCCATGACCAGCGGCGGCCCCAACGGCGCGTCGGACGTGGCCCTGAACTACATGTACAGCCAGAAAAACGCCGGCCTGTACGGCTACAGCATGGCCATCGGTGTGGTGATCTTTGTGTTCTCCTTCGCCCTGTCCGCCTGCGTCAACAAGGCTACCAGCCGTGAGCCCCTGGAATTCTAAGGAGGGAAAAACTGTATGGAAAACAAACAGGAACAGAAAACCCCCCGCTCGGCCGAGGGGCTGTACAAATTCTTCATCTACTTTGTCCTGATTCTGCTGGCCGTCACCATCCTGGTGCCGGTGGCCTGGGTCTTTATGGCCTCCATCAAGCAGAACTCGGAGTTTTACGGCAACCCCTGGGCCCTGCCCGCCGGCTTCTACTGGCAGAACTTTGTGGACGCATGGAACGGCGCCAAGATGGGCCAGTACATGCTCAACTCGGTGATGGTCACCGCCCTGGCCCTGGTGCTGCTGCTGGTGATCGCCCTGCCGGCGGCCTACTGCCTGTCCCGGTTCAAGTTCCGGTGCAGCAAGCTGCTGAACACCCTGTTCATGGCGGGCCTGTTCATCAACGTCAACTACATTGTGGTCCCCATCTTCCTGATGCTGCGGGACGGCGATACCTGGCTGAAAAACGTGGTGGGCACCAGTTTCCTGCTGAACAACCTGGTGGTCCTGGCGGTGGTGTACGCCTCCACGGCCCTGCCCTTCACCATCTATCTGCTGTCGGGCTATTTTGCCACCCTGCCCCACGACTTTGAGGAGGCCGCCTACATCGACGGCGCCGGCTACTTCTCGGCCATGGTCAAGATCATCTTCCCCATGGCCAAGCCCTCCATCATCACCATCATCCTGTTCAACTTCCTCTCGTTCTGGAACGAGTACATCATCTCGATGACCCTGATGAGCTCCACCAGCGCCCCCCGCACCCTGCCGGTGGGCCTGCTGAACCTGATGCAGGCCCAGCAGAGCGCGGCCCAGTACGGCACCATGTACGCCGGCCTGGTGCTGGTGATGCTGCCCACCCTCATCCTTTATATCTGTGTGCAGAAGCAGCTGACCCAGGGCATGACCGTGGGCGGCCTGAAGGGCTAAAGGAGGAGACACCATGGAATTTTGGAAAGAACACCCTGTCCTGCGCATCGTCTTAATCGCGGTGCTGTTCGTCCTGGCAATGGTGCTGGTGGTGAAAGGTTGGCAGATGACCGGCCAGCTGGCGGGCCTCGGCGTGATGGTAGTGGGCGTGGCGCTGCTGCTGGCGGCGCTGGCCATCTACAACAGTCCCTTCCGGGACCGCCGCTGACCTGCCCCGAGGGAATGTTGGAAAACGGAAAAGGAAACAAAGGAGCATACGCATGAACGACACGCAGAAAAAAGGGCGCGTAACCATCCCCACCGACCTGGATGTGGTGCCCGAAACCCTGGAAATCCTGAAAAAGTGGGGCGCTGACGCCATCCGCGACTGTGACGGCACCGACTTCCCCCAGCAGCTGCGGGGCGCCGACGCCAAGATCTACTCCACCTACTACACCACCCGCAAGGACAACGCCTGGGCCAAGGCCAACCCCGATGAAATCCAGCAGTGCTACATCATGACCGGCTTTTACACCGCCCATGGGGACACCGTCACCATCCCCCTGATGAAGGGGATCAGCCCCGAGCTGATGGAGGTGAACACCCGGGACGACATCACCCGCTGGTGGGAAGTCATGGACCGCACCACCGGCCAGCCGGTGCCCTCCAGCCAGTGGAGCTACGCCGACGGCTGCGTGACGGTGCAGGCCGTGCCCTTCCACGAGTATACCGTCAGCTTCCTGGCCTACCTGATCTGGGACCCCGTCCACATGTACAACGCCACCACCAACGGCTGGACCAACTTTGAGCACCAGATCACCTTCGACGTCCGCCAGCCCAAGACCCACAAGTACTCCATGGAGCGGCTGCGCAAGTTCATCCAGGAGCACCCCTACGTCAACGTCATCCGCTACACCACCTTCTTCCATCAGTTCACCCTCATCTTCGACGAGCTGAAGCGGGAGAAGTACGTGGACTGGTACGGCTACTCCGCCTCGGTGAGCCCCTACATTCTGGAGCAGTTCGAGAAGGAAGTGGGCTATAAGTTCCGCCCCGAATACATCATCGACCAGGGCTACTACAACAACCAGTACCGGGTTCCCAGCAAGGAATACCGGGACTTCCAGGCCTTCCAGCGCCGGGAAGTGGCCAAGCTGGCCAAGGAGATGGTGGACATCACCCACGAGTGCGGCTGCGAGGCCATGATGTTCCTGGGCGACCACTGGATCGGCACCGAGCCCTTCATGCCGGAGTTCAAGACCATCGGCCTGGACGCCGTGGTGGGCAGCGTGGGCAATGGTTCCACCCTGCGCCTGATCTCGGACATCGAGGGGGTCAAGTACACCGAGGGCCGGTTCCTGCCCTATTTCTTCCCCGATACCTTCCACGAGGGCGGCGACCCGGTGCGGGAGGCCAAGGAAAACTGGGTCACCGCCCGGCGGGCCATCCTGCGCAAGCCCATCGACCGCATCGGCTACGGCGGCTATCTGAAGCTGGCTTTGGAGTTCCCCGAGTTCATCGACTATGTGGAGAGCGTCTGCAACGAGTTCCGGGAGCTGTACGACAACATCAAGGGCACCACGCCCTACTGCGTCAAGCGGGTGGCGGTGCTGAACTGCTGGGGCAAGATGCGGGCCTGGGGCTGCCATATGGTCCATCACGCCCTCTATTATAAGAAGAACTACAGCTACGCCGGCGTCATCGAGGCTTTGAGCGGCGCACCCTTCGACGTCCAGTTCATCAGCTTCGACGACATCAAGGCCGATCCCCACCTGCTGGACAACATCGACGTCCTGATCAACGTGGGCGACGCCGACACCGCCCACACCGGCGGCCGCTGGTGGGAGGACCCCGCCGTGGCCTCGGCGGTCAAGCAGTTCGTGTGGAATGGCGGCGGCCTCATCGGCGTGGGCGAGCCCTCCGGCCACCTGTACCAGGGCCGCTACCTGCAGCTGGCCGGCGTCCTGGGCGTGGAGAAGGAGAACGGCTTCACCCTCAACTACGACAAGTACAACTGGGAGGAGCACCGCGACCACTTCATCCTGGCCGACTGCCCCGACCACGACATGGACTTCGGCGAGGGCCAGAAGAGCATCTACGCCCTGGAAGGCGCCCAGGTCCTGATCCAGCGGGACAAGGAAGTCCAGCTGGCCGCCAACGACTTTGGCCAGGGCCGCGCCGTCTACATCAGCGGCCTGCCCTACAGCTTTGCCAACAGCCGCGCCCTCTACCGCGCCATCCTGTGGAGCGCCCACAGCGAGGAGGAGCTCCACACCTGGTTCAGCTCCAACTACAACGTGGAAGTTCACGCCTACGTGGCCAACCACAAGTACTGCGTGGTCAACAACACCTACGAGCCCCAGGACACCACCGTCTACACCACCGACGGCCAGAGCTTTGACCTCCACCTGGAAGCCAACGAGATCAAGTGGTACGAAATCCACTGAGCTCCTGACCTGAACCCATAAAACCAGACAGCCCGCACCCAACCGGATCGACTTCCGGAGGGTGCGGGCTGTTTTTTGTTTTGTTCAAAGGAGAGGAGCCGGGCCGGCGGACGGGGCAGGGGAGACCTTGGTGTCCAGGGCGTTCAGGTGGCTGCGGTAGTCGGCGGGGGTCATGCCGTACAGCTTCCGAAAGGTTTTCAGGAAACTGCTGTAGTTGCTGAAGCCGTTTTCGGTGCAGGCGGACAGAATCTGCTTGCCGTCGGCAATGTCCTGGCGGCAGCTCTGCATCCGCAGCTCGGTGAGATAGTCGTGGATGCTCTGCATGGTGTATTCCTTGAAGATGCGGGACAGGTGCTCCCGGCTGACGTAGGCGTACTGGGCCAGCTGGGTGACGGTCAGGTCGGGGTCCCGGAAATGCTGTTGGATGTAGTTGGTCACCGACGCCACCAGGGCGTTGGTGGAGGTGGGGTTGCCCAGGCCGTCCTCCCGGATGATCTGGCGGATGATCATGGTCAGCTGGCTCAGGAGGAGCCGGTACATCTGTTCCCGCTCGGCCTCGTCCGGGATGGTGAGGGCGGCAGCGGCCTGCTCGATGAGGGACCGCACCTTCCACTTGTAGCCGGCGTCCTCGTGGAAAATCAGAAGCCGGTCGGGAATGGTGCAGCCCGCCGCTCCCAGGCCGCTGGTCTCCAGGGTCTGCTGCCAAAAGGCGTCGTCGATCTGGATGATGAGCCGGTCGTAGGTGTCGTAGTAGCCGGTATGCACCACCTTGGGGGGAATCAGCATCAGCTCCCCGGGGTGCAGCTCGTACTGGCCGCCGCTGACGTAATAGCGGGCCTTGCCGCTGACCATATAAATGTACTCGTGATAGGGGTGGTAGTGGGTCACCGACTGGTGAACCCGGCGGTTGGAATACCAGCCCACCACCACTTTGTCCCAGGGCAGGCGGCGGTTGGCCTCCTCGGGGGTGATGTTCTGGTCGGCGTAGGGGGTGACAAACGAACGCATGAACGTCCCTCCTGCATGGTTTTGCTGCTGAACCCAGTATATCACAACAGGTCACATTTTGCGAACATTTTATCACACATTCAGACGATTTTCCTCCGATAATTTGTTATTATTATGACGGTAAGTCGAAAATTAAACATATTATCCAAAATATGGAGAATATTATTGTACAATTCTCACATAGCTTGGATGCAACAGCACACGCAAAAAATGATGCGCCGTTTCTGCGCCGGACAAAGGAGGAAAAACCCATGGCCGTACAGTACCAGGGCCGGATGGACCACACCGAAAACACCATTCAGGAGCTGTTTGAGACCCAGTACAACACCTACCGGATGGGCCGTGTGGTCGTGACGGCGGTGGCCGGAGTGGCGCTGGCGGCAGCCGGGCTGTTCGCACCGGTGCCCATGCTGGTCCAGGGGCTTCTGCTGCTGGCGGGATGCCTGCTGTTTGTGGGCCGGGATTTTCCGGCCATTGTCCGGGCCGAGGGGGTCATCGAGGCCCGGGGCGGGGCGCTGCCCTCGTCGGTGTGCACCTTCTGCGTCGGCCACATGGAGCTGGAGGAGGGCGGCATCCGAAAAAAACTGTGCTACGACAAGCTGGACCGCATCGTCCAGGACCGGCGGTATCTGTACCTGTTCTTCGGGCCGGAGTCGGTGGTGATGGTGGACCGGTCCACCATCCAGCCGGGCACCGCCGAGGACGTGATGCAGTTGGTGAGCGAGCGCACCGGCAAACAGTGGGAGGCGCCTTTCTCCCTGCTGACCTTCAGCCTGCGGGATATCCTGCGCATCTGGGACAACCGGAAAGCAGGGAAGGCCCCGGCCGCCCAAAGAGGCAAAAAGAAGGCCGGAAGATCCAAACGGTAACCTTGCGCCCTGTGAGGGATGCGGCGGCTGCACGCCCCGGTCCCGGGCTGCTTTGGATATACAATCGAACCACGGAAAGGAGGGGGCGGACCCAAGGAAAGACGGAAGATTCGGAGTGCGGCACCTGAAAAGGCAGGCCGCAAGTGAAAAGGAGGTACTGTATCCCAATGAAAAAGCTGATTTCCCGCCGTAACTTTCTGGCAGCGCTGGGCGCTGTGGCTGCGGCAGGCGCCCTGGCTGGCTGCGGCGGCAAGCAGGCAGCCCAGGCCAACGGCGACGAGAAAACTTTTGACCTGACCCTGTCCCACGGTCTGGCCGAGGACCATGCGGTCCACATCGCCCTGAGTGCCTTTGCCGATGCGGTCCGCGAGCAGACCGGCGGCACCATCAACATCGAGATCTTCCCCAACGCCACCCTGGGCAGCGAGGTGGACAACATCACCCAGATCCGCGCCGGTGCGCTGGATATGGCCAAGGTCTCGGCGTCCACCCTGGGCAACTTCCAGCAGGAGTGGAATGTCCTGTCGGTGCCCTATGTCTTCAACGACCAGGCCCACTACTACAGCGTCATGGACGGCGAAATCGCCCAGGACCTGTACAAGCTCACCGAGAGCAAGGGTTTTATGGGACTGACCTGGATGGATTCGGGCGCCCGCTCCTTCTACACCGCCAACAAGGCCATCCGCACCCCCGCGGACCTGAAGGGTCTGATGATCCGTACCATGGACTCCCAGATGGCCATTAACATGATGACCGCCCTGGGCGGCTCGGCCACCGTCACCAGCTATTCCGAGATTTACACCGCCATGCAGCAGGGCGTCATCGACGGCGCCGAGAACAACGTCACCGCCCTGCGTGACCACGCCGACGTCACCCAGTATTACTGCTTCGACGAGCACACCCGCATCCCCGATATCCTGCTCATGTCCACCGAGACCTGGAACGCCTTCTCGGACCACCAGCGGGAGATTGTGACCGCCTGCGCCCGGTCCATGACCGAGGATTATAAGGCGTCCTGGGCAGCCTTTGAGGACGAAGTCCTGGCCGCCGCCGAGGAAAAGGGCGTCGAGCTGATTTATGACGTGGATATCCCCGCCTTCCAGGAGGCGTGCCAGTCCATTTACACCGACCTGCAGGCGGATTCCCCCGAGGTGTACGCCTACGTGGAGCGGATTCAGCAGGCGGCCGTGTGAGACGGCCCCGCGCATCTGTACCCGGCGCGGGCTGTCCCCACCGCCTGCGCCTACAAATGAGGAGATGAGACTGTGAAAACATTTGAAAAAATCCTGGACACCGTCATGCGTTTCCTGCTGGCGCTGTCCATGTTCGCCCTGCTGGCGGGCGGTACCTGGCAGATTTTCAGCCGTATGGTGCTGGGCGACCCCTCCACCTTCACCGATGAGTTCCTCCGCTACGTCCTGATCTGGGCCTCCCTCATTGGTTCGGCCTACTGCTTCTACCGGGACGAGCACCTGTCCCTGGACCTGATCAAGGGCCGGGTCAAGGGCGGCGCAGCCGTGGCCCTCAACATCTTCATCGAGGCGGCCACCCTGTTCTTTGTCTGCTACGTCTTTATCTACGGCGGACTCAAGCTGTCCATGAACGCCCTGAACATCTCGTCGGTCATGCACCTGCCCTTCACCTTCCTGTATTCGATCCTGCCCATCTCGGGCGTCTTTATCGTGCTGGCCCGCGTGCTCAAGTACGCCCAGCTGTTCGCTGAGAAGAAAGGAGGCAAAAACTGATGGTCGTACAGGCAACCCTGAGCCTTTTCGGCTCCTTCTTCGTCATGCTGCTGGCGGGCGTCCCCATCTCGGCCGGCATCGGCATCGCTTCGGTCATCACCGCCCTGTTCAGCATGCCCGCGGACATCTTTGCCCTCATCGCGGCACAGCGGTGCTTCTCGGGCCTTGACTCCTTCTCGCTGCTGGCCCTGCCTTTCTTCACCCTGGGCGGCAACATCATGAACAAGGGCGGCATTGCCCGCCGCCTGATCCGTCTGGCCCGCCTGCTGGTGGGCAAGATCCCCGGCTATCTGGCCGCCACCAACGTGCTGGCCAATATGTTCTTCGGCGCCGTGTCCGGCTCCTCGGTGGCCGCCACCTCGGCCATGGGATCCATCCTGAGCCCCCTGGAGGCAGAGGAGGGCTATGACCCCAACTTCTCCGCCGCCGTCAACATCTGCTCCGCCCCCACCGGCATCCTGATCCCCCCGTCCGGTCCGCTGATCCTCTACTCCATCACCGCCGGCGGCGTATCGGTGGCAGCCCTGTTCATGGGCGGCTACCTGACCGGCATCCTGCTGGGCCTGTGCGTGGCAGCCCTGACCATCTATCTGGCCGTCAAGAAGGGCTACAAGGCCTCCACCGTCAAGGAGGACGCCTCCGCCCTCCGGGTCTGGATCGACGCCGTTCCCTCCCTGCTGGCCGTCATCATCGTCATGGGCGGCATCCTGGGCGGCTTCTTCACCGCCACCGAGGCCGGCGTGGTCATGTGCCTGTACTGCCTGCTGCTGGCTGTGGTCTACCGCGAAATCAGCTTCGAGACCTTCTACAACATGCTGGCGGACACCATGAAGAGCTCGGCCACCATCCTGTTCCTGATCGCGGCTTCCTCCATCATGTCCTACGTCATGTCCTACTCGGGCATCCCCGCCGCCATCAGCGAGGGCCTCATGAGCATCTCCAGCAACCGCTATGTGATCCTGCTCATCATGAACGTCTTCCTGCTGATCATGGGCTGCTTCCTGGATCTGACCCCCGCCGTCCTGATCTTTACCCCCATCTTCCTGCCCATCGCCACCAGCATCGGCATGAGCCCGGTCCACTTCGGCCTGATGCTCATTACCAACCTGGGCATCGGCTCGGTGACCCCGCCCGTCGGTTCCTGCCTGTTCGTGGGCTGCGGCGTGGCCAAGGTCAAGATCGAGGGCGTCACCAAGTACATTATCCCTCTGTTCGTCGGCATGGTGGTGGCCCTGCTGCTCATCACCTTCATCCCTGCCATCCCCATGATTGTGCCCTATCTGTGCGGCCTGGTGGATACCTTCTGGTGGGCATGAGCGTGAATTCCCTGCATTTTCCCGCTGCGGCATAAAGGCCGCTGGTTACCGGATGGAGCCCCTGACTGTCTGCCCGTCAAATGGTCGGGGGCTCTTTTCCATACCAACACAGGTATGTTATACTTGTGAAAAAATGCCCTTCCGGAAAGGAGTAATTCCATGTATCTTTGCAAGGAAATCCAGGCCATGGAGCGCCTGGACGGCGCGTTCCTGTTCCATACCAACTGCGCGGACATCAAGGTCTGTTTTGTCACCGACGAAATCGTCCGTCTGCGGGTATCCTTTGACCGGGAACTGGCCGAGGAGTCCTATGTTCTGTCCACCACCGCCTGGGAGGACCGTCTGGACGGTCTGTTCGAGGCGGAGCGCACCCGCCTGACCCCCTGCACCCCCGCGGTGGAGGAGACCGAAGGGGAGATCACCTTCGACACCGGCAAGGTGAAGCTGGTGGCACGGAAATCCCCCCTCTGCTTCCAGCTGTACAACCGGGACGGCGATCTGCTGTACAGCGATCTGGCCGGCACCCCCTACACCCTGGACTCCAACCGCCGCATCACCCACTACAGCGCCATGGAGGAAGAGGACTGCTTCTACGGCTTCGGCGAGAAGGCCGGCGCCCTGAACAAGAACAAGACCTTCCTGCGGGAGCGTGCCACCGACGCCATGGGCTATGACGCCGAGAAGATGGACACCCTCTACAAGCACATCCCGTTCTACATCCGTCTCTCCCGCACCACCCGCAAGGCGGTGGGCCTGTTCTACCACAACTTCTATGAGTCCGTGTTCAACATGGGCTGCGAAAAGAGCAACTACTGGTCCCGCTACACCTACTGGCAGGCCGACGGCGGCGACATCGACCTGTTCCTGCTGGCAGGCGACAGCATCCGCCGGTTGGTGGACAACTATACCCTCCTGACCGGCCGTCCCGCCCTGCTGCCCAAGCGGGCGCTGGGCTACCAGGGGTCCTCCATGTACTATCCCGAGCTGGAGAAGGACAGCGACGACGCCGTCCTGGACTTCATCGACACCGTCAAGGAGGAAGGCTTCCCCATCGACGGCTTCCACCTGTCCTCGGGGTATACCAGCTATAACAATAAACGCTGTGTTTTCACCTGGAACACCGAGCGATTCAAGGACCCCCGGGCTTACTTTGCGGCCATGAACGAGAAGGGCGCCCAGAACGTCCCCAACGTCAAGCCGGGCATCCTGCTGTGCCATCCCTGGTTCGACGAGTTTGTCCAGAAGGGCGTCTTTGTCAAGGATTCCCAGGAGGACACCTACGGCGTCGGCAAGTGGTGGGGCGGAGACGGCGCTTTCTGGGACTACACCAACCCCGAGGCCCGCAAAGCCTGGAAGGAATACCTGACCGCCAACGTCATCGACGTGGGCACCGACTCCATCTGGGACGACAACTGCGAGTATGACAGCCTGTTGGACAAGGACTGCCGCTGCTGCTTTGACGGCAAGGGCGGCACCATCGCCCAGCTCAAACCCCTGATGAGCACCCTGATGTGCAAGCTGGGCGCCGAGGCGGTGGTGGAGCACAACCCCAAGGCCCGCCCCTACATCGTCTGCCGCAGCGGCTCGGCCGGCATCCAGAAATACGCCCAGACCTGGTGCGGCGACAACTACACCAGCTGGAAAACCCTCCGCTACAACATCCCCATCATCACCGGCATGGGCCTGTCCGGCCAGCCCAACGAGGGCGCCGACATCGGCGGCTTCCACGGCCCCGCCCCCGACGAGGAGCTGTTTGTCCGCTGGGTTCAGAATGGCATCTTCCAGGCCCGGTTCTCCATCCACTCGGCCAGCAACGACAACACCGTCACCGAGCCCTGGATGTACCGCGGCTCGGCGGGGCTGATCCGGGACGCCATCCTGCTGCGCTACCGGTTCACGCCGTATCTGTACTCGGCCGAGTACGAGGCCAGCCGGACCGGCGCGCCCATCATGCGGCCTCTGGTGTATGAGTTCCAGCAGGACCCCAAGGTCTACGACGAGAGCTTTACCTTCCTGTTTGGCCGGGATATCCTGGTGGCCAACGTGCTGGAGCCGGGTGCAAAGACCTGGAAGGTGTACCTGCCCGCCGGCTGCAAGTGGTACGACTGGAACAACCATTTCACCTGCTACGAGGGCGGCCAGACCATCGAAATCCCGGTGGACATCAGCACCATCCCCACGTTCCTGCGGGAGGGCGCCATTGTGCCCATGGCCGATAACCAGCTGATGAGCATGGCCAACGACCATATGACCGACCTGCACCTGACGGTGATCCCCGGCGGGGAGCGGACCTACACCCTCTACGATGACGACGGTGTCACCAATGACTTCAAGGACGGCGTCTGCCGCAAGACCCGGATTCATGTGTCGGGCACCGACGTGGTGAAGGTGGACTTTGCCGCCGAGGGCAGCTACACCGACTTTGTGGAACGGGTGATGGTGGAGATGGTCCGCAAGGACCGCAGCCCCTTCTGGGTCACCCTGGACGGGCAGAAGCTGGAGCACTTCCTCAACCGCCGCAAGTTCGAGGCCGCCGCCGAGGGCTGGTACTACAGCCAGACCAAGAAGGCTGTGCTGGTCAAGTACCCCAACCCCCGCAAGGATGTTACCCTGACCGTGTCCTTTGAGGACTTTGACCTCATCGGCATGTAAATAAAACAAAAAGGAAGAACGATTATGCTGCTCAAACACTTCCAGTCTCTGGAAAAGACCGGGAACGGATACAAGATTCACGGCGACACGGCGGACATTCTGCTGGTGTTCATGACCGACGATATCATCCGGGTGCGGGTGTCCTTTGACCGCGCCTTCAAGGAGGAATCCTATACCCTGGTCACCACGGCGTGGCCCGACCGGATGGACGAGCTGCTCAAGGACGAGCGGGTCCGCATCACGGCCCTGGACGTCCCCTGTGAGGAGAGCGAAAAGACCCTGACCTTCCGCACCCGCACCCTGACCCTGGTGATGAACAAGTGCCCCCTGTCCTTCCGGCTGTACACCGCCGAAGGTGAGCTGATCTACGCCGATTTGCGGGAGCGCGCCTTTGAGCGGGATCAGCTGGGCCGGCTGTCCCATTATTCCCGGATCGACGCCGCCCACGACCACTTCTACGGCTTTGGCGAAAAGACCGGCCACCTGGACAAGAAGGGCCGCCGGATGCGGATGGCCCCCAAGGACGCCATCGGCCACGACCCTGAGATCGGGGACCCCATGTACAAGCATATTCCCTTTTACATCCGGGTCAGCGACCAGCAGCGCCACGCCCTGGGCCTGTTCTACCACAACTCCTACGACAGCGTCTTTGACATGGGCCAGGAGATTTCGGGCTATTGGGACCGGTACAGCTACTACCAGACCGACGGCGGCGACATCGACCTGTTCTTCCTCAACGGCCCCGACATCCGCCAGGTGCTGGACCACTATACCCAGCTCACCGGCCGCCCGGCCCTGCCCACCAAGCAGTCCCTGGGTTACTGCGCCTCCACCATGTACTACGCCGAGCTGGAAAAGGACTGCGACCAGGAGATCTACAAGGTCATCGACAAGCACAAGAAGGAAGGCGTCCTGATCGACAACTTCTGGCTGGCGTCGGGCTACACCAGCGGGGAAGAGGACAATCTGCGGTATGTCTTCAACTGGAACTACAAGCGCTTCCCCGACCCGGCGGGCTTCTTTGCCCGGATGAACGAGATGGGGATCAATGTCATCCCCAACCTCAAGCCCGGCATCCTGAAAAATCACCCCTACATGCCTCTGTTTGAGAAGAACGGCGTCTTTGTCAAAACTCCCGACGGCACCGGCGACTATTATGGCCGCTGGTGGGGCGGGGAAGGCCGCTTCTTTGACTTCACCGGCAAGGCCGGCCGGGACACCTGGAAACAGCTGCTGAAGAAAAATGTCCTGGAGCTGGGGGCCAAGACGGTCTGGAACGACAACTGCGAGATGGACGGCGTGGAGGACCGCACCGCCCAGTGCGATTTTGAGGGCCAGAAGGGAACCATGGCCGAGCTCAAAATCCTTCATTCCAACCTGATGGCCTATGTGGGCAAGGAAGCCCTGGCCGAGGTCTACCCCGGCGAGCGCCCCTACATCATCAACCGGGCCGGCTTTGCAGGCATCCAGCGCTATGCCCAGGTGTGGGGCGGCGACAACCTCACCGACTGGCGCACCGTCAAGTTCAATATCGCCACCATCCTGGGCATGGGCCTGTCGGGCTGCGCCAACATGGGCTGCGACATCGGCGGCTTCCATGGCCCCGCCCCCGAGGCGGAACTGCTGCTGCGGTGGATTCAGAGCGGCATCTTCCAGCCCCGCTTCTGCCTGAACTCGGCCAACGACGACAACACCGTCACCCAGCCCTGGATGTACGAAGAGAACAACGACTACATCCGCGCCGCCTACGCCCTGCGCTACCGGATGCTGCCCTATCTGTACTCCCTGATGTACCAGGCCAGCCAGACCGGCATGCCGGCCATGCGGCCCCTGTTCCTGGAGTTCCCCGACGACCCCGCCTGCTACAGCGACCAGAACCTGACCTTTATGTACGGCAGCAGCGTCCTGGTGGCCAACGTGGTGGAGAAGGGGGCCCGGACCCGCACCATCTACCTGCCCGCCGGCTGCACCTGGTACGACATGAACGACAACCTCCGGCCCTATGCCGGCGGCCAGACCATCGAAGTGCCGGTGGACCTGGGCAGCATCCCCATGTTCCTGCGGGGCTCGGCGGTGTTCGTCACCAGCGAGGACGTGAAGCACATCCTCAGCGACACCCTGCGCCACCTGGATCTCCTGGTGGCTGCCGAGACCGACACCAGCTTTGTCCTGTACGACGACGACGGCCACACCCAGGATTATCAGAACGGGGTCTATTCCCGCACCGAAATCCAGGTCAAGGCCGGGGAACAGACCGTCCTGTCCTTCCGCAAGGAGGGCAGCTACACCGACACCGTGGACAGCCTCACCATCCGCCTGGTCAGCAAGGCCAAGGGCGCCTACTGGGTGACGGTGGACGGCCAGCCGGTGCCCCGCACCATCGTGCGGGAGGTCTTTGACGAGTCTCCCTGCGCCTGGTACTACAATATGTCTGACCGGACCATCTGGGTCAAATATCCCAAGCCCGCCCGCGATAACTACGACGTGGTCATCTCCACCGAGAAGTTCGACCTGGTGGGCATGGTCAAGGAAGAGGAGTAACCCTCCTTTTTCCTGAGCATTCCTGCGCCATTCCCTCCCGCAGCGCCCGGACGCACCCCTCCTGCCTTGGGGACGTCCGGGCACTTTTGCGCGCCGGAATGCCGGCCGCTTCAAACGCCCCGGGCAGTGTAAAAGAAAAAACGAAACAATACAAAACCTTGTCTTGGAACGGCGGCTGCAATCTGCTATAATAGGGCCGCAGACCAAAAAGAGGGCCTGATGGATGAAGGATAAGGAAAGGATGCTGCCTATGGAAACGACCCAGATCAAGAGCCGTCCCATCTGCCGCCGGGAAGCGGTGGTGCAGGGGGACAAATACCGGTTCAGCCTGCTGACGCCGCGGCTGTTCCGGCTGGAGTACAATGAGGCGGGGATCTTTGAGGACCGCCCCACCCAGTGCGTGATGAACCGGGAGTTCCCGGTGCCCGCCTTTGAGGTGTATGAGACCGAGCACTCCCTCAAAATCGTCACCGAAGGGGTGGAGCTGCTGTACAACAAACAGGCCTTTTCCCCCAGCGGCCTGTCCCTGACGGTCAAGGCCAGCAAGGACGCCCACAACGCCGTCTGGCATTACGGCGAGCCGGTGGAGGACCTGGGGGGCACCGCCCGCACCCTGGACGGGGCGGACGGCGCGGTGGAGCTGGACCACGGCGTGGTGTCCCGGGGACGGTATGGCGTATTGGACGACAGCCATTCCCTGGTGATCCGGGAGGACGGCTGGGTGGAGACCCGGAAAGGGGAGACGGTGGACCTGTACTTCTTCGGGTACGGCCACGACTACCAGGGCTGCCTGCGGGACTTTTACCGCCTGACGGGGGATACCCCCATGCTGCCCCGGTTCGCCCTGGGCAACTGGTGGAGCCGCTACCACCGCTACACCGACCAGGAGTACAAGGAACTGGTCCAGCGGTTTGAGAAGGAACAGGTGCCCTTCTCGGTGTCGGTCATCGACATGGACTGGCACCTGGTGGACGTAGACCCCAAGTACGGCAGCGGCTGGACCGGCTACACCTGGAACAAAGAACTGTTCCCCGACCCGCCGGCCTTCATGGACTGGCTGCACCAGCACAACCTGCGGGTGACGCTGAACGTTCACCCGGCGGACGGCGTCCGGGCCTTTGAAGAGGCCTACCGGCCCATGGCCGAGGCGCTGGGCCGGGACTGGCGCACCGGCGAGACCATCGAGTTCGACATCGCCGACCCCAAGTTCCTGAAAGCCTATTTCGAGTGCCTCCACCACCCCCAGGAAAAGGACGGGGTGGACTTCTGGTGGCTGGACTGGCAGCAGGGCACCCGCACCAAAATCCCCGGTCTGGACCCCCTGTGGATGCTGAATCACTACCACTATCTGGACAGCATGCGGGACGGCAAGCGGGGGATGACCTTCTCCCGCTACGCCGGCGTGGGCAGCCACCGGTACCCGGTGGGCTTCTCGGGGGATACCATCATCACCTGGGAATCGCTGGACTTCCAGCCCTATTTCACCGCCAACGCCAGCAATGTGGGCTATGGCTGGTGGAGCCACGACATCGGCGGCCATATGATGGGCTACAAGGACGATGAACTGTCCACCCGCTGGGTCCAGCTGGGTGTCTTTTCGCCCATCATGCGGCTGCACAGCTCCAACAGCCGCTTCACCGGCAAGGAACCCTGGAACTACAACCTGATTTCCGAGACGGTGATGAAAAAATACCTGCGCCTGCGCCATCAGCTGGTGCCCTATCTCTACACCATGAACCGGCTGGCCAGCCAGGAAGGCCAGCCGCTGGTGCGGCCCATGTACTACCTGGAGCCGGAACAGCCCGAGGCCTACGAGGTGCCCAACGAGTACTATTTCGGCACCCAGCTCATCGCCTGCCCCATCACCCGGCCCATGGACAAAAAGGCCGGGGCCGCCTCCTTTGAGGCGTGGCTGCCGGCGGGCAAGTGGTTTGACCTGTTCAACGGCCGGGTCTACGACGGCGGCCGGAAACTGATCCTCTGGCGGGGCATCGAGGACATCCCGGTGCTGGCCAGGGCGGGCGGCATCCTGCCCATGGCTGCCCTGGAACCCTACAGCAACCGCATCGACAACCCCGAGGCCATGGTGGTCAAGGTGTTCCCGGGCAGCGACGGCGCCTTTGACCTGTATGAGGACGACGGCGTCAGCCTGGACCCGGCTCCCACCGCCGCCGTCACCCATATGACCTGGGACTGCATGAAAGAAGGCTGCTTCACCATCGCCCCGGTGGAGGGCAATCCTGCCACCGTCCCCGCCCGGCGGACCTACACCCTGGAATTCCGGGGCGTGGCCGACCAGCCGGTGGAGGTGATGGTAAACGGCCAGCCGGCGGAGGCCGCGTGCAGCTATCAGGAGGACACCCACACCCTGACGGTGCAGGCCCCCGCCATCACTCCCGCCGACCGGCTGGAGGTGCGGTTCGGCCATCCGGTGGCGGTGCGGTCCAATGACCTGCTGGGCCAGACCTTCCAGCTGCTGTACAAGGCCGAGATGGAGTACAACCTGAAAGAGCGGATCTACGGCTACCTGCAGAGCGGCATGAACGCCGCCGAACTGCTGGGCGTCCTCCAGACCATGGAGCTGACCGACGCCGTCCGCGGGATGCTGTCGGAAGTGCTGCTGGCGGAAACCCGCTGAGCTGCACCTGTAAAATAAGAAAAGCCGGAAGGCTGCGGAGTGAAATCCGCGTCTTCCGGCTTTTTATTGTGTGTGGGCGGCCTGCCCGGGGCTGGTTATTCGTCCTTCTCCGGGGCCGCGGCGGGCGTTTCGGGGGCCTCTGCGGCCTCTGGGGCGGTCTCAGCCTTTGCGGGAGCTTCCGGGGCGGCGGCCGGGCGCAGATGCCAGATGTCGGCGTCGTACTGGGCGATGGTGCGGTCGGAGGAGAAATACCCCGACTTGGCAATGTTCACCAGCATCTTTTTGGCCCAGGCGGTGCGGTCCTCGTAGGCGGCCAGGGCCCGCTCCTTGGCGGCGATGTAGCTCTCCAGGTCCAGCAGGGCCATGAACCAGTCCTTGTACTTCAGGTCGTTCCACAGGGGCCACAGCAGGTTGGGGTCCCCCAGCGAGAGCATCTGGGGAGTAAGCAAAAAGTCCACCAGATATTCCAGGTTGGGCCGGTGGTAGTAGTCCAGAGGCCGGTAGGCATTGTGACCGTAGAGGTCGATGACCTGGTCGCTGGATGCGCCGAAGGTGAAAATGTTGTCCGGGCCCACCAGATCGGCGATTTCTACGTTGGCGCCGTCCATGGTGCCCAGCGTTACCGCGCCGTTGGCCATGAACTTCATGTTGCTGGTGCCGCTGGCCTCCTTGGAGGCCAGGGAGATCTGTTCCGACAGGTCGCAAGCGGGGATCAGGGCCTCGGCCCAGCTGACGTTGTAGTTCTCCACCATCACCACATGGAGCCAGGGCCGGACGTCGGGGTCCGACTCGGTCAGAGCCTGCAGGCAGAGGATCAGATGGATGATGTTCTTGGCCATGGTGTAGGCCGGGGCCGCCTTGGCCCCAAACAGGACGGTGATGGGCCGGGCCGGCCGGCGGCCCGACTTGATCTCACAGTACTTGTAGATGACCCACAGGGCGTTCATCTGCTGGCGCTTGTACTCGTGGAGCCGTTTGACCTGGATATCAAAGATGGAGTTGGGGTCGATCTCCACCCCCTGGCGCTGCCGCAGCAGAGCCTGGAATTTCCGCTTGTTGTGCTGCTTGACCTCCAGCAGGGCGCTGAGGCTGTCGGCGTCGCCGGCGTAGTCCAGCAGCTTTTCCAGCTGGGCGGCGTCGCGGGTCCATCCGTCGCCGATCCGCTGGGTGATCCACCGGGCCAGGGCCGGGTCGCAGGCTTCCAGCCACCGGCGGAAGGTCACGCCGTTGGTCTTGTTATTGAACTTTTCGGGGTACAGGTCGTAGAAGGGTTTCAGCTCGCTGTTTTTGAGGATTTCGGTGTGGAGGGCCGCCACGCCGTTCACCGAGTGGCCGTAATGGATGTCCATATGGGCCATGTGCACCCGGCCCCAGGGGTCCAGGATGGATACCCGGTCGTCGCCGCTGCGCTGGCGGGCCCGGCGGTCCAGCTCCTCAATGATGGGCACCAGCTGGGGCGCCACCGTCCGGATGTAGTCCAGAGGCCACTTTTCCAGCGCCTCGGCCAGAATGGTGTGGTTGGTGTAGGCGCAGGTCTGTTCCACCTGGGCCAGGGCCTGGTCGAAGGTCAGGCCCAGACCGGTCAGCAGCCGGATCAGCTCGGGAATCACCATGGAGGGGTGGGTGTCGTTGATCTGGATGGCCACATGGTCGCTGAGGGTCGCGGGCCCGAAGCCCCGGCCGGCCAGTTCTTCCAGAATCAGCTGGGCCCCCGCTGACACCATGAAGTACTGCTGATACACCCGCAGCAGCTGGCCCTCGTAGTCGCTGTCGTCGGGGTAGAGGAAGGAGGTCAGGCAGTGGGGGATGTCCCGCTTGTCAAACCGGATGCCGTCGGCAGGAGGCTGGGCGGGGTCGGACACGTCAAACAGGTGGAGCCGGTTGGCAATGCCGCTGTGGGCGCCGGGCACCAGAATGTCGTAGAGGTTGGCCGTCAGCTCGAAGCCCCCGAAGGGAACGGTGAAGGTCTTGCCGGTGGAAATCAGCCAGCTCTCGGGCTGAATCCAGGGGTCGGGCTGTTCCTGCTGCCTGCGGTCGGTGAACTTCTGATGGAACAGGCCATAGTGATAGTTCAGGCCCACGCCGTCCCCGGGCAGGCCCAGGGCCGCAATGGAATCCAGAAAACAGGCGGCCAGACGGCCCAGTCCGCCGTTGCCCAGCGAGGGCTCGGGCTCGTATTCCTCCAAAGCTGCCAGCGAGCGGCCCATCTCGTCCAGCAGGGTGCGGACCGGCTCGAACAGGCCCAGGGCCAAAAGGTTATTGCTGAGCAGCTTGCCCAGCAGAAACTCGGCCGAGAAGTAGTAGAGCTTGCGCCCGGTGTCGGGGGCCGGCAGGGCGGCGGCCCGCTCCTGGGTCAGGGCCAGCAGGGCCTGATAGAGCTGGGCGTCGGTGCAGTCCGCAGGCGGACAGCCAAAGCGCTCCTGGGTGATGGCGGACAGCTGTTGTTTGAGTTCCATGGGAAACCCCTCCTTTTCTGTGACAAAACAGAGTATGGATCAACCAAACAAGTTAGACTTACAGGCTGCGCAGCCAGAGGACGGCCTCCCAGGGGCGCAGGACCCCATCCCGGGGCGCGCCCTGGGTGGCCAGCAGCGGGGTGCAGCCCCGGAAGGCCTCGGGCAGGTCAAAGGCGGCCTCCTGGCCGCTGAGGTTGACGGCGGCCAGCAGTTCCTGGCCGGCCCCCCGGCGCAGGTAGGCAAAGACCTGCTTGTCCTCGGGGCACAGCAGGGTGAAATCTCCCTCCACAAAGACCGGATGCTCCTTGCGCAGGGCAATCAGCTTCTGGTAGGTGTAAAAGACCGAGTCGGGGTCGGCCAGGGCGGCCTCGGCGTTGATCTGGGTGTGGTTGGGGTTGAGCTTCATCCAGGGGGTGCCGGTGGTGAATCCGGCGTTGGGCCCGGCGGTCCACTGCATGGGGGTGCGGGCGTTGTCCCGCATCATCCGGTGGATGTGGGCCATGGCCAGCTCCTCCGGCTCGCCCTTGGCGATCAGCTCGTGGTAGGCATTGATGCTCTCCAGGTCCCGCAGGTCCTCCAGGGGGAAGTCCACGTTGGTCATCCCCAGCTCCTCGCCCTGGTAGATGTAGGGCGTGCCCTGCAGGCCGTGGAGGGCCACCGCCAGGGCCTTGGCCGAGTCCACCCGATGGGCGCCGTCGTCGCCCCAGCGGCTGACGATCCGGGGCAGGTCGTGGTTGTTCCAGAAAAGGCTGTTCCAGCCGCAGCCGTGGAGGCCCTTCTGCCAGCGGGCAATGCTCTCCTTGAGCTGGGGCAGGGCGAAGTCTTTGGGCTCCCACTTGTTGCCGGTGTGGTCCAGCACCATCTGCTCAAACTGGAACACCATGCTGAACACGGTGCCGTCGGGGGCGCTGTACTGGCGGGCCCGGTCGAGGTTGGCGCCCCAGGCCTCGCCTACCGTCACCAGGTTGGCCCCGCCCCAGGTCTCCCGGTTCAGTTCCCGCAGAAACTCCATCAGATGGGGGCCGTTGGCGGTGATTTTGCGGTCGGGCTCCTTGGCCACCTGGTCGATGACGTCCAGGCGGAAGCCCTCCACCCCTTCCTCCATCCAGAACCGGATCATCCGGTACAGTTCCTGCCGGACGGCGGGGTTAAACCAGTTCAGGTCGGGCTGCTGGGGGGCGAACTGATGGAAGTAATACTGTCCCACCGCCGGCACATAGGTCCAGGCCGGCCCGCCGAAGGCGGCCCGCATGTCGTTGGGCAGGACCCCCGGCTCGCCGTCCCGCCAGACGTAGTAGTCGTGGCAGGGATTGTCCCGGCTCTGACAGGCCGCCTGGAACCAGCGGTGCTGGTCGCTGGTGTGGTTCAGCACCAGGTCCAGCAGGATGCCGATGCCCCGGGCCTTGGCCTCCCGGATCAGGGTGCGCATGTCGTCCAGGCTGCCGAACATGGGGTCGATGGCCTGATAGTCGGCCACGTCATAGCCGTTGTCGGCCTGGGGGGAGGCGAACACCGGGCACAGCCACAGGGCGTCCACACCCAGTTTCTGGAGATAATCCAGCCGGGAGAGGATGCCGGGCAGGTCGCCGATGCCGTCCCCGTTGGAGTCCTGGAAGCTCTTGGGATAAATCTGGTAGATGACAGCTTGTTTCCACCAGTCTTTTTTGCTGAAATTCATCATAGGGAAAAACCTCCTTGTTGTGGATGGGATGGGCGCTCAGGCCCGGCGGATCAGGATGCCGCCGGGGGCCAGGACGCCGCCGTCCCAGCCGCGGCAGAACAGTTCCTCACCGCCGGGGGCCAGGGGCTGGGGCTGGCTGCCGGCGTTGAGGCAGATTTCCAGCGCCTCGGCCGGATTGCCCCGGCGGTAGCGGACCAGACGCCCGGGGCCGGGGTCAAAGGCGATCTCCCGGCCCTGGAGGGCGGGTTCCTGCCGGCGCAGGGCAATGAGGGCCTGCAGGGCGTCATGGCTGGCCTTGCCGGCGGGGGTGTCCAGCTCCTCCCAGGGCATGCACCGGCGGCAGTCGGGGTCAGGACCGCCCTCCATTTCCAGCTCGGTGCCGTAGTAGATGCAGGGGCTGCCGGGCAGGGTGAACAAGGCCGCCAGCTGCTGCCAGAAATCCGCCTCCGAGGCGGCGCGGGTCCGCAGCCGGATGGTGTCGTGGGAGTCCAGCAGGGTGAACTGGGCGGTGTCCACCTGGGGCGGGTAGGCCGCCAGGCACTGGCCCACATCCCAGCCGAAGGCCTCGGCGGGGAGGGCGTCGTCCTCGAAGAAGCGGCGCAGGGCGCTCTGGAGGGGATAGTGCATGACGGCGTCGTACTCGTCCCCCTCCAGCCAGGGGGAGGCGTCGTGCCAGATCTCGCCCAGCAGGTACAGGTCGGGCTTGAGGGCCTTGAGCCGGACCCGCAGTTTGCGGAGGAAGGCGTGGGAAATCTCGTTGCCCACGTCAAAGCGGATGGCGTCGATGTCGTACCGGCGGACCCAGTTCTCGCACAGGGTGATGAAGTACTCCTGCACTTCCGGCTCGTTGGTGTTGAGCTTGGGCATCCCGCCGTGGAAGGCAAAGGAGAAGTACCGGCCGTCCCGGGTGTCCCCCTCGGTGAAGGGCCACTGACGGACAAAGAACCACTTCCAGTAGGGGGACTGGGGGCCGTGCTCCACCACATCCCGCCAGGGGGCAAAGCCGGGGCCGCAGTGGTTGAACACGGCGTCCAGCATCACCCGGATGCCGTTCTGATGGGCGGCGCGGACCAGACGGGACAGATCCGCCTCGGTGCCGAAATCGGGGTCGATGCGGGTGTAGTCGGCGGTGTCGTATTTATGGATGCTGGGGGAGGCGAAAATGGGGGTCAGGTAAAGGCCGCCGATGCCCAGCCGGGCCAGATAGGGCAGTTTGGAGGTGATGCCCGCCAGATCTCCGCCGAAGCGGTCGGCGTTGGTGACCGGCCCCCGCCGCCAGGGCAGGGCCCCGGGCCGGCCGCTGCCGCCCCGGCAGAACCGGTCGGGGAAGATCTGATACCAGACGGTATGGCGGACCCAGTCGGGGGGCGCGATGCAGTCGGCGGGGTTCATCCAGGGCATGGTGAAGCACTGGACCCGGTTGTCCAGCTGGAGGAAGGGCCGCAGCCCGTCCTCATAGTAATACCAGCACTCCTCCCCCTGATGCACCGCGAAGCAGTAGCGCAGACGGCGGTAGGGCGGGCGGAGGGTGGTAGTCCACAGCTGGTGATGTTCCAGGGTGAAGGCGGGGGACATGGGGGCCCGGCGGCCCTGCCAGGCGGCCTCGCCGCCGGCGATGCCGCCCTCATAGGGGTCAGCGTAAATCAGTTCCACCGCGTCGGCGTCCCGACCGGTGCGCAGGGTGATCTGAAGGGTTTCCTGGTCCAGGGCGCAGCACATGGGGGTGCGGGCCTGATGGGTGATGGCAGCCAGATTCATAGATGGCGTTGCCTCCTTGTTTTGATGGGAAAATGGGCGTACAGCCTCAGTTTACTCCTGGGCCCAGCCGTTGTCCAGACCCGCGGCGGCGGGGCGTTCCAGCGCCTCGCAGACCCGCAGCATCTCGCCCACGCTCCAGGCCTGGGCGAAGCACCCGCGGGAGGGTCCCGGCGCGGCGCCGTCGTAGATTTCGGGCAGCTGGCCCAGGCATCCCTCCCGCAGGGCGGGGACCAGGGCGTCCAGATCCCGGCTCACCCGGCGGCAGGCGTCGGAGCCGAAATTCCCCAGCCGCAGCTCGGCCAGATAGTACCCGCCCAGGGGGAAGGGCCAGACGGTGCCCTGATGATAGGCCAGGTCCCGTACCTTCTGGGGGCCGCCGTAGACGGGGTGGAAATTGGGATCGGCGGGGTCCAGGGTCCGCAGGCCGCAGGGGGTCCACAGGGCCCGGCGGACGCTGCGCACCACCCCTTCCGCCTGGGAGCGGGTGAGGGGGGTGAAGGGCATGGACACCGCCCAGATCTGGTTGCACCGCAGCTGGGTGTCGGCCTCGGAGGGGACATTCCCGATGACGTCCCGCAGCCGCTGATGGTCCGGCATCCAGAAGCTGCGGCGGAAGCTCTCGCCCACCCGGTCGGCCAGGGCGTCATAGGATGCGCCCTCGGCGCCGGTCAGGGGGGCCAGCCGGGCCATGATCCGGAGGGCGTTGTACCAGTAGGAGTTGACTTCCACCGGCTTGCCGTGGCGGGGGGTGGGGAGGATTTCCCCGATCCGCACGTCCATCCAGGTCACCTGGTCCAGGCCCTGGCCGGCGCAGATGAGGCCGTCGGCGTCCATGTGGATGCCGTGGAGGGTGCCGGCCTGATACCGCTCCACAATGCGGGCGGCACAAGGCCAGACCTCCCGGACAAAGGCGTCGTCCCCGGTGCGGACATGATACAGCCACAGGCAGTTGATGAACAGCAGGGCGGCGTCCACCGTGTTGTACTGGGGCGGGGCGTCCTGGTCAGGGAAGAGGTTGGGCAGCAGGCCGTCCCGCTCGTTTTCGGCAAAGGTGCGCAGGATGCTTTTGGCGTCCTCCCACCGGCCGGTGGAGAGGGTGCAGCCGGGCAGAGCGATCATGGTATCCCGGCCCCAGTCGGTGAAGAAGGGGTAACCGGCGATGATGGTCTTGCCGCCGGTGGAGGCCCGGTCCACCACAAAGGCGTCGGCGGCCTCCGAGAGAACCTTGCCCAGAGGGCTGCGGAGCCCGGCGGCCGCGGCCTGGGCCTTGCGGCGGCGGGCCTGGCCCGAGAGAACCGCATCGGCTTTGGGCAGCCGGGGCTCGGTGCTGAATACCACGGCGGCCTCCCGGGTCTCGCCGGGGGCGGCCTCAAACACAAAGCGGCCCGCTGCGCCGCACAGGCCGGTGGGGGTGCGGCCGTCGGGGGCGTCGTGGCGGAAGAACAGAGTCTCGAACTGAGGCGCTTCCAGGGCCTCGGCCCGGCCTCCTTCCACCGAGAAATACAGGTCCATTCCGCCGCTGGACACCCGGTCGGGCTGCCAGTCAAACATGCGGCGGCGGGTCATCTTGCCCCCTTTGGGCACAAAGCGCAGCCAGGGGGTGACGGTCAGGGCGCAGGGGGAGGCGGAGCCGTTTTCAATGGTGTAGCGGACCGCCGCTGTGTTGGCGCCGTACTGGATGGCCACCCGGCGGGTGACCCGGACGCCCTCCGCCTCATAGACCCAGCAGGGGCTCTCGGCGTCCATCAGGATCAGATGCCGCCAGCCGTCCTCGGCGGGGGCGCCGGCCTTGTCCTGGGTGGAGAGCCAGAGGCGCTGGCCGCCTGCGTCCAGCTGTTCCGACAGGCGGTGGACCAGGTCAAAGCGGGCGGTGGGGGCCCGCAGGCAGGCCATCAGAAAGGCGTGGTCGTTGCGGGTGGCCGAGAAGGCCGCCGACAGGGAGCAGTAGCCTCCCAGGCCGTTGGCCAGCAAAAAACAGTTCTGCTGGGCGTTTTCACCGGCAAAGTCCTGCCGGCCAAAGAGAAAGTCCATAGCAATGTACTCCTTAATCCAGTGATGTCCGGCCCAGAATCAGGGCGCCGGAGGCGGGCAGCTCGGCCAGGCCGTCCAGCAGGACGGGGGCCTGGTCCTGCCAGCAGGTGCTGCGGCCCTCGTCGGCCAGCAGCTGCCACCGGCCCTCGGGCAGGGCGGCGGGACGGATGCGGTCGGATGCGTTGTAGAACAGCAGCAGCTGATCCCACCGGCTGGCGGGGCCGCTGTTGTCCAGCAGGAAGGCCGCGCACAGGCGGCTGGGCCGCCAGGAGGCCAGAAGCCGGTTCCGGGCCTGCTCGGTCTTGTCCCACAGGGCGGGCAGATGCTGGCGCAGGGCCATCAGGCCCCGGTAATATTCCTCCAGCTCATGCCAGGGCCCCGACCAGGCCCGGGTCCAGTCCAGCTGGTTGAGCCGGGCGGGGGCGTTGTAGCTGTCCTGCAGGCCCTGTTTGGTGCGGCCGAATTCCTCGCCCGCCAGCAGGAACAGGCGGCCCTGACAGCCAAAGCAGAAGGCCGCCGCCAGCCGGTTGGCCCCCAGTACCTCAGGGGTGGGGGTGTCAAAACTTCGGGTGGGGTCCATGGTGATGACCAGCTTGTCCCACAGGGTCCAGTCGTCGTGGCTGGACAGGTAGGTGATGGTCTGAGAGGGGGTCCGCACCGCGAACCGGCCGCCCTTCACCCCGGCCCAGCCGGTGACGGCGGCGCTCAGGTCGGCCAGCCGGGCCGAGCCGCCGTTGACAAAGCCGGGACGCTCGGCGTGGAGGATATGGCCCTTGACCAGGTCCCGGGTGGCGTCGCAGAAGGCGCCGATGTTTTCATCCAGGGTAGGCAGGGCCCGCTTGCCGGCAGGGACCGCCTTCCGGTGCATGGGGCTGCGGCCGGCGCTCCAGGGCTCGCCGAACAGCAGTTTTTCGCCGCGGCCGTATTCCGCGTCCAGGGCGGCACGAATCCGCTCCATCAGGCCGGTGTCCAGCAGGCCCATCAGATCGAACCGGAAGCCGTCCATGTGGTATTCCCGGGCCCAGTACAGCACCGATTCCAGGATGTACCGGCTGCACATGCTCCGCTCGCTGGCCAGGTCGTTGCCGCAGCCCGAGCCGGCGGCGGGGCTGCCGTCGGGGTTCTGGCGGTAGAAGTACCAGGGCTCGGTCCGCCACAGCCAGGAATCCAGCTTGTAGGTGTGGTTGTACACCACGTCCATGATGACCCGGAAGCCGCTGCGGTGGAGGGCCTGGACCGCCTCTTTCAGTTCCCGGATGCGGACGGCGCCGTCGCAGGGGTCGGAGGCGTAGCTGCCCTCGGGGACGTTGTAGTTCACCGGGTCATAGCCCCAGTTGAAGGCCTCGGGATCGCTCTCGGGCACCGAACCATAGTCGTACACCGGCATCAGCTGCACATGGGTGATGCCCAGCCGCTTGAGGTAGTCCAGACAGGTGGGGTGGACCCCGTCGCCGTCCAGGGTGGTGCCGGTGAGGGTCAGGGCCTTGTACTTGCCCCGCAGTTCCTCGGGGACGCCGCTGTGGACGTCGTGGGAAAAGTCCTTGACGTGGACCTCCCAGATGATGTCCTCGGGATGGCGGGCCGGGGGCTGGTCGGCGGCCCAGCCCTCGGGGTCGGTGCGGCGCAGGTCGATGACCATGCTGCGGAACCCATCCCGGCCGCAGGCCCGGGCCCAGGGGTCGGCGGTCTGCCGGGTGACCCCTTCGCTGTCGGTGACGGCGTAGTCGTAATAGCGGCCGTCCAGGTTGCCCTCCACCTCGGTCTGCCAGACCCCGCGCTCGCCCCGGACCAGGTCGATCATCAGGGCGCTGTCGCCGTCGCTGCCGTCCTCGTACAGGGACAGGGTCACCTTGCGGGCGGTGGGGGCCCAGAGGGCAAAGCGGGTGGACTGGGCCGTCCACAGGGCCCCCAGGGGGGCGTCGGTGTGGAACTGGACTTCAAATGCCTTGGAATCGTACATTTTGCGGCGTGCGGCCGCGGTTTGGGTTTCAGTCTGCATGAAAGCTCCTTCGGTCTGTCAAAAGGACAGCAGCCGCCAGATATGGGGGTCTGACGGCTGCTGCGTGGGTTGGGACTTGGGGGAAACAATGCGCTCAGAGAATACCGATCAGCCCTTGACCGCGCCGGCCATGCCGTTGACGTAGTATTTCTGCAGTTTCAGGAACAGGATCGCAATGGGAATCGAGATCAGCACGGCGCCGGCCGCGAAGCAGGTGTACCAGTTGTCAATGTACTCCTTCTCCAGCATCTTCCACAGGCCGATGGCCACCGTGTACTGGTCGGAGTTGGCGCGGCAGATCACCTTGGCGAAGATGAAGTCCACCCAGGGTCCGATGAACGAGGTCAGGACGGTGTAGATGACGATGGGCTTGGACAGGGGCAGGGTGATCTTGGTGAAGATCTGCCAGCGGGTGCAGCCGTCCAGCAGGGCGGCTTCGTCCAGCGCCATGGGGATGGTGTCAAAGAAGCCCTTGGTAATCTGGAAGCCCAGGGCCGCGCCGCCCGAATAGCACAGGATCAGGGCCAGACGGACGTTGTTGCCCTCGGTGAGGCCCACCGCCTTCAGGATGAAGTAGACGGCCACCATGGACATGAAGCCGGGGAACAGGCCCAGAATCATGGCCATGTTCATGTAGGGCTTGCGCATTTTGAACCGCAGCCGGGACAGGCAGTAGGAGGCCGACAGCAGGAAGAAGGCGGACAAAATGCAGGAGCAGACGGCGATGAACAGGGTGTTCATGAACATCTGGGGGAAGTTGAGGATGCTGGTGTCGGTGAACAGCTTGATGTAGTTGTCCAGGGTGTAGGACTTGGGGAAGAAGGTGGAGACGTAACTGCCTTTCTCGGCGCGGAAGCTGGTCAGCACCACCCACAGGACCGGGAACAGCCAGATCACCGCCAGGATGGACAGGACCACATAGACAATGGCGTTGTTGCGGGCCTTGATGCGCTTGGCGCTGGCCTGTTTTTGATTGGAACTCATGCTCAGAAGCCTCCTTCTTCACGGTAGGACTTGCTGCGGCGATAGGTCAGCAGCGAGCCGATGGCCAGGATGATAAAGGTCAGAATGCCGACGACGGCGCCCACGTTGTAGTACTGCTTGTCGATGGTCAGCTTGTACAGCCAGGTGACCAGCAGGTCGGTGCTGCCGGCGGTGGAGGCCAGGTCGGTGACGGGGTCGCCGCCCGACAGCAGATAGATGACGTTGAAGTTGTTGACGTTGCTGGTGAAGGTGGCGATCAGATAGGGGGTGGTGACGTAGAACATATAGGGCAGGGTGATGCGGAAGAAGGTCTGCACCGAGTTGGCGCCGTCCACCGTGGCGGCCTCATAGAGGTCGGTGGGGATGTTCTGGAGCACGCCGGTGAGCTGGAGCAGGGTGTAGGGGACGCCCACCCAGATGTTGATGAGGATGACGGTGACCCGGGCCCAGGTGGGATCGGTGAAGAAGGGAAGGCTGGTGCCCTCGGCGATGAAGCCCAGCTGGCGCAGCAGGACGTTGACGGCGCCCTCGGGCTGGAGCATGGTGCGCATGATCAGCAGGGAGACGAACATGGGCACCGCGCAGGGCAGCACAAAGCAGAAGCGCCAGAAGCCCTTGAACTTGGTTTCCTTGCGGTTGATGACGATGGCCAGGATCATGCCGGCGAAGTAGTTGGTGAAGGTGGCGAAGAAGGCCCAGACCAGGGTCCAGCCCAGGACCCGCCAGAAGGTGGAGCCCAGAACCGAGTTGGAGTCAAACAGGGTGCGGAAGTTGTCCAGGCCCACCCAGTCGAACAGGACCAGATGGTTGCCGATCTTGCTGTAGTTGGTGAAGGCCATGCAGATCATAAAGACCAGGGGCAGGATGGTCAGCACCGTGATGAAGAACATGGAGGGGGTCATCAGGAGGCGGTAGAGGTTGGAGTCCAGCAGCTCCTTCAGGTCCTCGGTGAAGGTGTTGATGTGCTTGCCGGCCTTGGCCATGCACTCGGCGTGGTAGGCGCTCTTGAGGGTGCCGCGCCAGATCCAGAACACCAGGCCGGTGATGAACAGGGTGGCCAGGCCGTACAGGAGCAGCAGGATGGACTGGTCGCCCTGGGTGTACTCAAAAATCTGCAGTTCCTCGTTCCAGTACTCCTGCTGTTCCACGCTGCCCAGGCCCACCAGCATGGACAGGTTATAGAAGCCCTGGGTGAACATAAAGACCAGATAGGCTACTTCCACCGCCAGGAACAGCAGGCCCTTGACCACCTGTCCGTGGACGATGTTGCCCAGGCCCATGACCAGGGCCGAGAGTTTGGTCTCGATGCCGCCGTCTTTCAAAGCTGCCGTGCAGGTGCAGGGGGTTTCGGCCACATAGGCACGGCGCAGTTTCAATGCGCTTGTCGCGTTCATCCTCGATTCCTCCCTTTCCTTACGAGATGCCGTTGCTGTTCATGGCGTCGTTCATGGCGATGGTCTGTTCCGCGGCGTTTTCGTGGGTGACGGTCCCGCTGCGGATGCCCTTGCCCAGGTTCTCCACGGGGGTCCAGCAGTTGCTCATGGAGGCCACGAAGGGCTGCAGAACCGAGGTGTTGTCGAAGGTGTCGTTCTGGGCGGCCACCACCAGGTCGCTGGCGATGGCGGGGTCGGCCAGCAGCTCGGTGTTGCAGGGGATCACGTTGCGCAGCTCATAGTGGAGCTGCTGGGCCTCGGCGGAGCCCAGATAGATGGCCAGCTCGATGGCCTGCACCATGTACTTGCTGTGGGAGTTGACGCCGATGGCCTTGCTGCCGGCGTAGGCGTACATCTGTTTCTCCTCGCCGTTCAGGGTGTAGGTGGGCAGGGCGGCCACACCCATGTTCTCGCCCAGGATCTCCTTGATGGAGGCTGCATCCCAGGAGCCGCTGAACATGGCGTTGATGCTGCCGTCGCGCAGGCCCGCAATGCCCGAGCCGTCGGCATCCACCACGAAGTTGGGGTGATTGTACAGGTCGATCAGGTAGTTGGTGACCTCCACGGCGTTCTCGCCGCCGAAGTCGGCGCCCAGCTCTTCCTGGGTGCCGTCACCGAACAGGGTGCAGCCGTTGCCGAAGTAGAAGGCCGGCAGGTACCAGGAGTTGGTGAAGGGGAAGCTGACCACGCCCTTTTCCAGCATGGTGTCCAGGTTCTTCACGTCCTCCTCCGAAAAGACCCGCTTGTCATAATACATATACCAGGTGTTGGTGGTAAAGGGGACGGCGTACAGGTAGTCGTCCAGGGTCAGAGAGTCCAGCAAAGCGTCGCTGTTGGTGGACTTGATCTGATCGGCGTATTTGCCGCCAAACTTGGCCACAGCGCCCGCATCGGTCAGGTTGGTCAAAACGTCGTTGGTGAACATAAAGACGTCGGCGCTGGCCTCGGGGTCCTGGGAGATGGTGGTGCCGGCGCTGGTCTCATCCACAACGCCGTAGACAAAGGTGATGTCCCACTCGGGGTGAAGCTCGGCAAACCGCTCGCAGCAGGTCTGGAGCCACTGGCCGCTGTCTTTGGACTGGTCCTCGGACGGACTCCAAACCATGAGCCGAACCTCTTCGCTCGCGCCGCTTTGTTGGCTGGAGCAGCCGGTCAGCAAACCCAGCATGGTGGCCCCTGCCAGCAACAGGGCAAGGGCTGCGGACAATTTTTTGCGCATGTGGCAATTCCTCCTATCGTGTAGTATGGCCGTGTGAACCAAAATGCGAAAGTTTCGTAATGTTTCGCTCTGGGATAAATATAAACCTGTTTTAGCGAAGAATCAAGTCTTTTTTGGTGGTTCGTGAATAATTTGTGAAGGTTATACAACAAAAGTGTCTGACTTTATGGTGATATGACAAAACGAAGTATACAGTTGAAACTATCGAAACTTTTTTAAAGGTTTCGACATTTGCCTTTTTGGCATGGAGAAGGTATAATAAAAGCCATATTGGCATAGAAGGAAGGTGCCGGCCGGGATGGTCACAATGGATGATATCGCAAAGAAAGTGGGCGTCTCCAAGGGGACCGTATCCAAGGCGCTGAACGGCGCGCCCGACGTCAGCGACGCGCTGCGCAAGACCATCCTGGAGACAGCGGTGGCCCTGGGCTATACCCGGGCCCGCCGCGGCGCGGTGCGGAGCCTGTGTATCCTGATCGAGAACATGAGCTGCAGCAAACCGGAGGATTTCGGCACCGATATCGTCACCGGCTTCCGCCAGATGGCGGAGCCCTCGGGCTATGGCGTGCGGGTGGTGGAGCTGACCAAAGAGCTGCAGCAGTCGGTGCCTTACGATACCTTCATGCTGCGGGAGGGGTATCTGGGGGCCCTGGTTCTGGGCATGAGCCTGAACGACCCCTGGATGAAGGAATTTCCCCGCAGCCGCACCCCGGCGGTGCTGTACGACAACCTGATCCTGGGCAACCCCACCGTGGCCACCCTGGGCATCGACAACAACGAGGCCATCGGCCAGGCGGTGGAGGCCCTGTACGGCATGGGTCACCGGAAAATCGGCTACCTGAGCGGGGCGCTGGGCTCTCACATCACCCAGGTGCGGTACCGCAGCTTTTTCTATGAGCTGAACCGCCGCAAGCTGCCCAGCTCCAAGAGCCTGGCGGGGTATTCCTATTACTTCTCCGAATGCCTGGACAATCACCTGCCCCGGCTGCTGGACCAGGGGGTCACCGCCATCCTGTGCAGCTCGGACCTGCTGGCCCATACGGTGCTGATCCGCTGCCAGGAACTGGGCATCGATGTGCCCCGGCGGCTGAGCATTGTGGGCTTTGACGACCTGCCTTTCTGCGCCCACACCGCCCCGCCCCTCACCACCATCCGCCAGGACCGGCTCCAGATCGGCAAGAGCGGCTATTACGCCCTGGACAGCCTGATGAACGGGGTGCCCATCAGCAGTCTGCTGCTTCACGGCCAGCTGATTCTCCGGGGTTCCACCGGCCCCGCCCCCAAACTGCCCCGGAACCGATGAAAACACAAAGCCCAGAGACAGAAAAACGCCCTCCGGCGAAAGCCGAAGGGCGTTTTATACTGTCAAAACATCAGTCCTGGTAGTGGAGCTGGTCGGCGGTGAGGGCCTCCAGCACCGGTACCATGGCGGCGGCCTCGGCCCGGGCGGCGGGCAGGTCCATATCCTGCCAGTTGCCGCACTCCACCTCGCTGGCACCGGGAATGGGCCCGTCATAGGACGCCATAAACCGGAAGGCCTCCACCGTCAAAGCCAGGGCCTCGGCGGGGGTCAGGCCCCGGGTCAGCAGGTAAAAGCCGGTGCGGCAGCCCATGGGGCCCACATAGATGACCCCCTGGCTCCAGGCACTGTTGCGGGCATAGGTGGCGAACAGGTGCTCCAGGGTGTGGGCTGCGCCGGTGGAGAGATAGTCGCCCTGGTTGGGGCGCTTCATCCGGATGTCCCAGGTCAGGACGTCGCCGTCCTGGCGGCTCAGGTACATGCCGGGCAGCAGCCTGGTGTGATCCACGCAGAAACTGGCGATCCGTTCCATGGGGCGCCTCCTTAGGCCTGGCCCTGCAGGGACTGGACGCTGCCGTGCGCGCAGTCCACCGCGATGTCCAGACCGTCGCGGATGTGGCTGGTGGCGCCCTGTGCGCCCACGATGGCGGGCTTGAGCAGGGCATTGGCGGTGATGGCGGCATGGCTGTTCATGCCGGGTTCCTCCACCACCAGAGCGGCGGCCTCACGGATATAGGGCATCATCTCGTTGCTGGTGAAGGGCAGGACCAGGATCATGCCGGGCTTGAAGCGGGCCTTGATCTCGTCCAGGCTGTGGCAGACGCAGGCCTTGCCGGTGGCGCTGGCGTTGGCAGCGTCCTCGCGGCCCACGCCCACGCCGGAAGCCAGGCAGTTGCCCACCATGTGGATCTTCACCATGTTGGTGGTGCCGCTGACGCCCACCGGCACGCCGGCGGTGACCACGGCCAGCTCGCCGTTGTGGATATAGCCGTACTTCTCGGCCAGGCTGGTGGACACGTCGATCAGTTCATCGGTGCTGTGGGCCAGAGGCATCAGCAGCGGGGTGATGCCCCAGGACAGGGCCAGCTGACGCTGGACCTGCTGGCGCATGACAAAGGCGATGATGGGCTGGTCGGGACGGTACTTGCTCAGCAGACGGGCGGTGTTGCCGGACTCGGACACGGTGACGATGGCCGAGGCGTTGACGTCCTGGGCGGTGAGGCAGGCGGCGTGGGCGGTGGCGTCGCTGACGCTGGTGGTGCCGTTGACCTTCATCCGGCTCAGGCGGTGGACCTGGTAGTGGGCGTCGGCCTCGGTGCGCTCGGCGATCTGGGACATGGTCCGCAGAGCCTCTACCGGGTAGGCGCCGGCAGCGGTCTCGCCCGACAGCATGATGGCGGAGGTGCCGTCATAGATGGCGTTGGCCACGTCCGAAATCTCGGCACGGGTGGGGCGGGGGTTGTTCATCATGCTGTCCAGCATCTGGGTAGCAGTGACGATGGGCTTGCCGAAGGAGTAGGACCGGTCAATGATGGACTTCTGGATGCTGGGCAGCTCGGAGAAGTCGATCTCGACGCCCAGGTCGCCGCGGGCCACCATGACGGCGTCGGCGGCAGCCAGAATGCTGTCGATGTTCTCGACGCCCTCGGGGTTCTCGATCTTGGCGATGATGCGGATCTTGGAGTCGTACATGTTCAGCAGGTTGCGGATCTCGTAGACGTCCTGGGCCGTCCGCACAAAGGAGGCGGCGATGAAGTCAAAGCCCTGCTCGATGCCGAAGATGATGTCGTCCCGGTCCCGCTGGCTCATATAGGGCATGGACAGGTGGACGCCGGGAACGTTGACGCCCTTCTTGTTCTTGATCTTGCCTGCGTTCAGGACGGTGCAGACGATGTCGGTGTCGGTGACCTCGCGGATGGACAGCTTGATCAGGCCGTCATCCAGCATGATGGTGCCGCCGGGAGCCACGTCGTGGGGCAGGTCCTTGTAGGTGATGCTGACCATCTCCTTGGTGCCCTCCACCTCGCGGGTGGTGAGGGTGAAGGTCTGGCCTTCGTCCAGCATCTCGGAGCCGTTCTTGAAGTCCTTCAGACGGATCTCGGGGCCCTTGGTGTCCAGCAGGGCGGCCACAGGCTGGTTCAGCTCTTCACGGATGGCCTTCAGGGCGTCGAAACGGCCCTTGTGCTCCTCGTGAGAGCCGTGGGAAAAGTTGAAACGGGCCACGTTCATCCCGTTTTCTACAAGCGCCCGCAGCACGCCCTCCTTGTCGGTGGAGGGACCCAGGGTGCAGATAATTTTGGTTTTGCGCATAGCGTTTACCTCCTGGCATACCAATGCCGTATATGAATGATATTTTATGCCATACACTCTTATTATAACTTGATGGATACCAATGAGCAAGAAGTTTTTTGCGAAAATGTTGTGACGGGCAACGTTTTGGAGGCCGGAAAGCCTTCGCGGAAGATCGGTGAAAGTGTGACTTTGCCTCTTTTGCGGGGTGGGGAAATATGGTATACTGAAATCAAACCAGCGCCCCGGCGCGCCGTTCTCCGCCCAGGAGGATGGACAGGCCCCGGCGCCCTTTGACCCGCGGGACGCCCGGCAGGGGCCCCGCAGAAAGGACTAAAACACTATGGCAAAACGTATATTTTTGATCGTTCTGGACAGCTTTGGCATCGGTGCGGAGCCGGACGCCGCCGCCTTTGGCGACGAGGGCACCAACACCCTGGAAGCCATTGCCCGGGACCCGGCCTTTGACTGCCCCAACATGGGCCGTCTGGGCCTGTTCAACATCGACGGCGTGACGGCGGGCCAGCCGGACGCCGCCCCCATCGGCGCCTTTGCCCGGCTGCAGGAGCAGAGCATGGGCAAGGACACCACCATCGGCCACTGGGAGATTGCCGGCGTGGTCAGCCCCGAGCCGCTGCCCACCTTCCCCAACGGTTTCCCCGACGAGCTGATCGCCGAATATGAGGCCAAAACCGGCTACAAGGTCCTGTGCAATAAGCCCTATTCCGGCACCGAGGTGCTGAAGGACTACGGCGAGCAGGCCATGGCGGAAAACGCCCTCATCGTCTACACCAGCGCCGACAGCGTGTTCCAGGTGGCGGCCAACGAGGCCCTGGTGCCTGTGCCCGAGCTGTACCGCTGCTGCGAGATCGCCCGGGAGATGCTGAAAGGCAAGTACGGCGTGGGCCGTGTCATTGCCCGGCCCTTTGTGGGGGACAAGGCGGACAACTTCCGCCGCACCACCAACCGCCACGACCTGAGCCTCAAGCCTCCCCGCGACACCATGCTGGACCTGATCGGCAAGGCCGGCCAGGACGTCATCGCCGTGGGCAAGATATTCGACATCTTCGACGGCCAGGGCGTCACCGAAAAGATCAAGACCACCGGCAACACCAACGGCATTGCCTTCACCCAGGCCCTCCAGACCCGGGACTTTGAGGGCCTGGCCTTTGTCAACCTGGTGGACTTCGATATGCTGTACGGCCACCGCCGCGATATCCCCGGCTACGCCGCCGCCGCCACCGAGTTTGACCGGTTCCTGACCGATTTCCTGCCCGGCATGCGGGAGGACGATATACTGATGGTCACCGCCGACCACGGCTGCGACCCGTCCTACCTCAAGACCACCGACCACACCCGGGAGTATGTGCCCTGGCTGGTCTACGGCAAAAAGATCCGCCCCGGCGTCAACCTGGGCACCCGCATGAGCTTTTCCACCATCGCCCGGACCATCTGTGAATATCTGGGCGTGGACGCCTCCAGCCTGGACGGCCAGAGCGTCTGGAACGAGATCAAAGCTTAACCTGTTTTCCCGCCGATAAAAACGCCCCCGCCTTCTGTTTGTGGAAGGCGGGGGCGTTTATGCTGGATTAGTTTTTGGATGCCAGGTCGGGGTGGTACTGGGCGCAGGTGCACTTTTTCCACTTGAGGCCGCTGCCGCAGGGGCAGGGATCGTTCCGGCCGATCTTGCCCACGCGCACCGGCTTGTTGGCGGCGCCTGCCACCTGGCCGGCGGCTGCGGCCCGGGCGCCGGCGCTCTGGCCGGTCATCTTCTGGCGCAGGGCGGCGATGTCAGCCGAAGCAGGGGCGGCCGGAGCGGCCGCTGCGGCGGGGGCGGCGGCAACAGCGGGAGCGGCTGCCGCAGGTGCAGCGGGGGCCGGCTGCTGGGCAGCGGCCTGGGGTGCAGGCTGGCCCTGCTGGACCGGGCGGACCTCAATCATCAGCAGCATCTTGACGGTGTCCTCACGGATGGAGTCCACCATCTGGTCGAACATGTCAAAGCCCTCGATGCGGTATTCCACCACGGGGTCCTTCTGGCCGTAGCTGCGCAGGGAAATGCCTTTGCGCAGCTGGTCCATGTTGTCGATGTGGTCCATCCAGTACCGGTCCACGCACCGCAGCAGGCAGATGCGCTCCAGCTCCCGCATCAGAGCGGCGCCGTAGCGGGTCTCTTTGTCTTCCAGCACCTTGATGCCGCGGTCGTACAGGGTGTCGGCCACCTGCTCGGAGGTCAGATCGGCCAGCTCCTCGGCGGTGTAGTGGAAGTCGTTGTCGGTGGTGAGCCAGCCCTTGTAATGGCGGCGCAGGGCGGCAAAGTCCCAGTCCTCCTTGACCTCGCCGGTCAGGAACAGAGCGCAGCTGCTGTCGATGTTGTCCCGCAGCATCTTGTGGATGTCGGCGCTGACGTCCTCGCCGTCCAGAACCTTGCGGCGCTGGCCGTAGATGATCTCGCGCTGCTGGTTCATGACGTCGTCGTAACGCAGCACGTTCTTGCGGATCTCGAAGTTGCGGCCTTCCAGCTTCTTCTGGGCGCTCTCGATGGTGGAGGTAATCATCCGGGTCTCGATGGGGGTGTCCTCATCCAGACCCATGGAATTCATCAGGTTCTGGACCCGCTCGCCGCCAAACAGGCGCATCAGGTCGTCCTCCAGGCTCAGATAGAACCGGGAAGCGCCGGGGTCGCCCTGACGGCCGGCACGGCCACGCAGCTGGTTGTCAATGCGGCGGCTCTCGTGGCGCTCGGTGCCGATGATGAACAGGCCGCCTGCGGCGCGGACTTCCTCCGCCTCGGAGGCGATTTCGTCCTTGTACTGGCGGTACAGCTCGTCAAAGCGGGCCCGGGCCGCCAGGATGTTGGCGTCGGTGGTGTCGCTGTGGCCGTCGGCCTCGATCAGCAGGGCTTCCACCTGCTCGGGCAGGGCGTCCTGGGGAGCGTCGGGGTTCAGCAGCTTCTCGCAGAACTGCTCTTTGCGCATCTGGGCCTTGGCCATGAACTCGGCGTTGCCGCCCAGCATGATATCGGTACCACGGCCGGCCATGTTGGTGGCGATGGTGATGGCGCCCTTTTTGCCGGCCTGGGCCACGATCTCGGCCTCACGCTCGTGGTTCTTGGCGTTCAGGACGTTGAAGTCCCGGGTCCGCTTCTGGAGCATCTTGGCCAGGATCTCACTCTTTTCCACGCTGACGGTACCTACCAGAACCGGCTGGCCCTTTTCGTGGCAGGCCATCACCTGGTCGATGACCGCACGGTACTTGCCGGCCACGGTGGAATACACCACGTCGGGGTAGTCCTTGCGGATGGTGGGCTTGTTGGTGGGAACGGTCACGATGTTCAGGCCGTAAATCTCGGTGAACTCGGTGGCCTCGGTGCGGGCTGTACCGGTCATGCCGGACAGCTTCTTGTACATGCGGAAATAGTTCTGGAAGGTGATGGTGGCCAGGGTCTTGCTCTCGGAGGCGATGGTGACCCCTTCCTTGGCCTCGATGGCCTGGTGAAGGCCCTCGTTGTAGCGGCGGCCGATCATCAGGCGGCCGGTGAACTCATCCACAATGATGACTTCGCCGTCCTTGACCACATAGTCGATGTCCTTCTTCATGACGCCGTGGGCCTTGATGGCCTGCTCAATGTGATGCACCAGGGTCATGTTGTCGGCGGCGGCCAGGTTGTCCACCTTGAAGTATTCCTCGGCCTTCTTGATGCCGCTGGCGGTCAGGGTGGCGGTCTTGTGCTTTTCGTCCACCACGTAATCGCCGTCGGCCTGGTCGTCGGCCTCCTCCTTGGTCTCCAGCTCCACCACCACGCTCTTGCGCAGGCCGCGGACAAACTGGTCCACCTGGGTGTAGAGGGAGGAAGAATCCTCGCCCCGGCCCGAGATGATCAGGGGGGTGCGGGCCTCGTCGATCAGGATGGAGTCCACCTCGTCCACGATGGCGTAGGCGTGGCCGCGCTGCACCATGTTGGCCTTGTAGGTGACCATGTTGTCGCGCAGATAGTCAAAGCCGAACTCGTTGTTGGTGCCGTAGGTGATGTCGGCGTTGTAGGCCTTGCGGCGGGCGGCGCCGTCCAGGCCGGGGACAATCAGGCCCACCGTCAGGCCCAGCCAGCGGTACAGCTTGCCCATCCACTCGCTGTCGCGCTTGGCCAGGTAGTCGTTGACGGTGACCACATGGACGCCCTCGCCCGACAGGGCGTTCAGGTAGGCGGGCAGGGTGGCCACCAGGGTCTTGCCTTCACCGGTCTGCATCTCAGCGATGTTGGCCCGGTGCAGGGCGATGCCGCCGGTGATCTGGACCGGGAAGTGCTTCATGCCCAGCACGCGCCAGGCGGCCTCGCGGCAGACCGCGAAAGCCTCGGGCAGGATGTCGTCCAGGGTTTCGCCCCCCGCCAGCCGCTCCTTCAGGGCCGGGGTCTGGGCCTGAAGCTCGCTGTCGGACATGGCCGCATAGGTGGGCTCAAGGTCGAGGACCTTCTTGGTGAGGGGGTTGATTTTTTTCAGCTCCCGGTCCGAGAAGGTGCCAAAGATTTTTTCTACCAGGGACATAGTTTCACCTCAAAATAGGAGTGTTCGTGTATTGTAAGGCGGGGCCCGGGGCGGAAAATGCCGCGGGCGGCGCCGGCTTTCGCAGGAAAGCGGAAAGGCTGTGCAGGGGGCCGCGGCAGGGCCCGGCCCCAATGACACTGCCCCTATGATACACCAAAGCGGGAAGGGGTGTCAAACATTTGCGGCGGATTCAGGTAAAATTTCTGTGAACAGACCGCAAAAACCGCCCTGTAAGGCCCCTTTGCGGGGGAAACAGGGCGGTGAAATCAGAGTTTACAGCAGGCCGGGCAGGTCTTCCAGCCGGTCGATGGTGGGGTTGCCGGTGGCCTCCAGGCGGGCGCGGGTCTGGTGCCCGCCGGTGTAGAGGATGCAGCGCACTCCCATGGCCCGGGCGGTCTCGGCGTCGTGGTCGGTGTCGCCGATCATGACGCACCGGACCGGGTCGGCCCTGCAGGACGCCATATACCGGCGGCCCAGCTCCACTTTGCTGACGCCGTGGATGTCGTCCAGGCCCAGCATCTCGATGAAGCGCCGGTCCACCTGCCGGCGGCGGGCCTGGTCCACCAGGTAGTCCCGGCGGGACACCGACAGCAGCACCTGGCCTTCACACCGGGCGGCCATCGCCTCCAGGGCGCCGGCAGCGCCCCGGGTCAGGGGGCAGCCGTCCACATGGGCGTTGTACAGGTCCATGTAAGTTTCGGCCAGCTGGGGGAAGGGGGTGCGGTCAAAGTCAAAGCCCACCCGGCGGTAATAGGACTGGATGGGAAAGCCGAACACCCTGCGGTATTCCTCCACCTCATACCGCTGCGGGTAGTGGTAGGCGGCCAGCAGGCCGTTCAGACAGTCGCAGGAGTAGTCCACGTCGTCCATCAGGGTGCCGTTCCAGTCCCAGAACACAAGCTGCGTGTCTGCCATAAAGCGCCTCCTGTCAGGGTGTATGGGGGGTTAAGCGTGCTGGCGGGTGGTCTCGTCGGTGAAGATCTGGGCCAGACGCGGGTTGGATTCAATCAGGCGGACCAGCAGGACGCCCAGCACACAGCAGCTGATGATCTCGCCGGCGCCCACCGACAGGGCGTTGGCAAAGATGAGGGCCGGGGTTGCCGGGGTGTTGGAGAAAAAGACCGCAATCTCGGTGCCCACGATAACGGCGTTCCACAGCACCGGGGGAATGGAGGCCGGGATGGCCAGGCCGCCCACACGCCAGCGGCGGACCGCATAGGTGCACAGGCAGGCCAGGAAGGTGGCCAGGGTGCCGAACACCACGTCAATCATGGTGGAGCCCAGCAGGTTGGCCAGGGCGCAGCCCAGGGTGACGCCCAGGATGTACTCGGGGCCAAAGATGGGCAGCAGGCACAGGGCCTCGGCTACGCGGACCTGGATGGCCCCATAGGAGAAGGGAGCCAGGCCCAGGCACAGGGCCACATAGATGGCCGCCACCACGGCGCAGCGGGTGAGTTTGCGGACGGTGAGAGTTTCCTTGTTCATGATACAATACTCCAGCGGAAAGATTTTGACCTTCCGGGGCCGCCAGCCCCCGGAGGTTTGGCCCGGCATGCGCCGGGGAGCCTAAAATCCTAAGTTGCTCTTTGGGTCGCTATTTGGATTTCAAGGAGTGCGCAGAGCGCACTATCCAATACTATACCACAGAAAAACGCCGGAAACAAGAGAAAAATGCCCCCGGCGGCAAACCGGGGGCAGATGAAATCAGATTCAGACCGGGGTTCAGCGGGCCTTGCCCACGTAGGCAATGGCGATGGTGTCGGGGCCGGTGTTGGCCGAGACCACGCCGCCCAGCTCAAAGACCACCACAGGCTCCTGACCAAAGGCCTTCTTGCAGGCGCGGCGCAGATCCTCCGCCTGCTTGATGTTGGTGTGGCCGATCATGTATTCGAAATCGTCCACACCGGCGACCTTTTTCTTGCACAGGTCCACCATGGCGGGGATGACCTTGTCATCGCCGCGGACCTTGCTCTCCACCACCGTCTTGCCGTCGATCAGGCTGATGATGGGGCGCAGGCCCAGCAGCTCGCCCGCAAAGGCGGCGGCAGCCGAAATGCGGCCGCTCTTCTTCATCTGGCGCAGGCTGTAGGGTCCCAGAATGATCTCCATTTTGTCCATCTGGGTCTCGAACTCGCTCAGGACGTGGCGCAGCTCGGCGCCGTTGCGCAGCTTGCGGGCCATCTCGCAGACGTACCAGCCGAACACCATGGAATAGGTGTGGCTGTCCAGCAGGTGAATCCGCATCTTGTGCTCGGGGCGCTCCTCCCGCAGCATCCCGCGGGCCATGACGGCGTTGTCATAGGTGGAGGAACCGCCGCGGTTGATGGTGACGTGAATCACGTTGGTGTAGCCGGCGTCCACATACTCGCAGTACTTCTGGCAGAACTGGATGGGGGTGATGGCTGCGGTGGAGGGCACGCCCTTGGCCTGACGCATCAGGTCATAGAATTCCTCGTTGTTGCAGCTCACACGCTCCAGATAGTCGGTGCCGTCCAGCAGGATGTGGAAGCTCATGATGTCGATGCCGTACTTGTCGGCCATCGACTGGGGGATGTCGCAAGAGGAGTCGGTCAGGATCGCGATTTTGTTCATAGTAATCCTCATTTCCATTCGTAGTCACGCAGATGGCCGTGGTCAAGCAGCTCGGGAAAATCCCATTGGCGCAGAACCTCGTAGACGCCCACCGCCACGCTGTTGGACAGGTTCAGGCTGCGGCATCCCTCCCGCATGGGCAGGCGGATGCACCAGTCCTGATTGGCGGCCAGCAGGGCCTCGGGCAGGCCTGCGTCTTCTCTGCCGAAAACCAGATACGCCCCGTCCGGGTATGCCACGTCAGTATAGCGGCGGGGCGCCTTGGTCGAAAAATAATAGAAGGGGCCTTGATTGCGGGCAAAAAAATCGTCGAGGCCCTGATAATATGTTATATCAAGCATGGGCCAATAGTCAAGACCCGCGTGCTTTAATTTTTTGTCGTCGATGGTGAACCCCATGGGCCCCACCAGGTGCAGCCGGCAGGCGGTGCAGGCGCAGGTACGGGCTACATTGCCGGTGTTTTGGGGGATGCGGGGCTCCACTAGGACGATGTTTAAGGTGGGTTTATGTTCCATGTCTTCCTCCAGTTTACAGCTCGCCCATGGGGGCCAGACGGGGCAGCAGCGGCTCGAACCACACGCCGAACCGGGTATCAGCGTCCCGGGGGGTGTGCTGGATGGCCTGGGCCACAAAGCCGGCGGCCGCGTCGGCGGCGGCGCTCAGGACGTTGCCACGCAGCAGCGAGCCGATGACGATGGCGCCGAACAGGTCCCCGGTGCCGGGGAAACTGCGGTCGATGTGCAGGTGCCGCACCACAAAGGGCTCGTCGCCGGCGCCGGCGCAGCCCACGAACTTGCCCATGGGCAGGCCGGTCACCACCACACGCCCGGCGATCCGGGTGAGCTGGGCGGCCAGGTCCAGAGCCTGTTCCTGGGTGATGGGCTCGGCGGGCAGGGCGAGGTCCTGGCCCAGCAGCAGCCGGGCCTCGGTCAGGTTGGGCAGGATCAGGTCGGCGGCAGCGCACAGGCTGCGGACCTTTTCAATGACGGCGGGGGTGAAGCCGCTGTAGGGCTTGCCGCCGTCGGCCATCACCGGGTCCACCACTTTGACCGCCTCCGGCCACAGCCGGAAGGCCTCGGCGGCCAGGTCCACCAGGGCCTCGGTGCCCAGGTATCCCACATAAATGCAGTCGGGCACAAGGCCCAGGGCACGGTAGTGCTCCAGGGCGGCCCGGCCATAGGCTTCGCAGTCCAGCCGGGCGGGCTGGCCCAGGCCGCCGGTATGGGTGGACAGCAGCATGGTGGGCAGGGCGATGGGCTGCAGGCCCATCACCGCCAGCACCGGCAGGATCACCGACAGGCTGCACCGGCCGGCGCCGGACAAATCGTGAATGCAGAGGACTTTTTTGGGTTCAGTTGCCAAGGAACAGGCCTCCTTTTTATAAATACATATCCTGAACCCTCCCGGGCATACTATGACAGGCCGTCCGAAAACGGCACAGATGATCCAAACTTGTACAACGGGAGGGCACTGAGTATGAAAGACAATCGGGTACAATCCACCGCCGGCCTGCTGCTGGGCATGGCCGCAGGGGCTGCCGTGGGCGCTATGGGCGTCATGGCCGCCGTTCAGCAGAACCCGCGGGGCGTCCGCCGCACGGCGCGCAAAATGGCCAAGGGCGCCGAGCAGGCGGTGGGCCGCCTGGACCAGATGGCCAACGACCTGATGGAACGTTTCTGATCACCGGCCCGGGGCATCCGGGCAAAAAAAGACTGCGGCAGGCATGAGCCCCGCAGCCTTTTTGATGCCAGCGCCCAGCGCTCAGAGAACGGTGACGCACATCCGGGCCGTTTTGGTCGTCTCACCCAGCAGATCCATGTCCAGCTCGATGACGCAGGTCACCAGCAGGGACCGGCTGATGTTGCTGCCGGTCAGCACCGAGGAGGGCAGGTTCTTGATGGTGAGGACGGCGGTGCCGTCGTCCAGACTGCCCGACATCTCGCCGTCGTAGGAGATATCCCCGATGGTCAGACCCGACAGATGGCCGTTGAAGACCACCGTCGAGACGGTCTGGATGGGCAGCTGGAGGGTGTAGGTGCCGTTGGACTGGCGGACCAGGGTGGCTTCACGGTTGGCGTCCACGCCGTCGTTCACCACCGAGGGGTTCTCGGTGTCCTGCTCCCAGAAGGACACCGCCACCGGCAATGTGGCGGTGACGCCGCCGGTGGGGCCGGTGGCCCCGGCCGCTAGGCCGCCTGCCAGAATCATTGCCAGGGCCAGCAGGGCTGCCCACAGCCGTTTATAACAAAGAGTACAGGTCATGTTCTAACATCCTTTCCTGAGGGGCGGCGCAGCAGCCTGTCGGACTGTGCAAACTGCCCCACTATCAAGATAGCACCCTTTCAAGGAATTGTCAAGACCGCGTCAAATTCCGCGGCGCGGGGCCCGGGGCCTGCCGGGCCAAAACCGCGCAGGCAAAACAAAAAACGCCCTCCCTGGCCGCGGTGCTGAACCGCCCCATATTGTGCGGACAGTACAAAAAAGAGGCCTGCAAGGGGTAGAACAAGCGAATTAAAGACTGGCCTGGCGAAGCGAGAGCGGAGCCAGGCCAGTCTTTGTCTGGAG